>JAENIX010000014.1 GCA_016844415.1 Actinomycetota bacterium
GAACGCCTCCACGAACCGCATCTCCTTCCCGGCGATGAGGAGCAGCTTCTCGTTCGGGATGACGATGATCGTGTCGACTATCGACCGCAGGTCCTTCACGCCGATCTCCGCCTGGCGCCGCCGCGTGGACCCTTCGAAGGCGAACGGACGCGTGACCACTGCGACCGTCAGCGCCCCGGCCTCCTTCGCCACCTCGGCCACGATCGGACCCGCCCCCGTGCCGGTCCCGCCACCCAGTCCCGCCGTGATGAACACCATGTCGGCGGCGGAAAGGGATTCGCGCAGAAGATCGCGGTCCTCGAGCGCCGCCTGCCGGCCGACCTCCGGATTGGCTCCCGCGCCGCGCCCCTTGGTCAGCCTCGCCCCCAGCTGGATCTTCAGCGGTGCGAGGCTCCTCGAAAGCGCCTGGGCGTCCGTGTTCGCGGCGATGAACTCCACGCCCGTCAGCCCCTCCTCGATCATCGTGTTGATGGCGTTGCCGCCCCCGCCCCCCACGCCGAACACCTTGATGACGGCGTGGCTGCGGTTTTCCTCGATCAGCGTGAACATGATGTCCTCCTCCTTATCGTTCGGCTTAGAAAAGATCCGTGATGATGCGTTTCACCCGGTGCAGCCAGCCCCCGGAACCCGGCATCTCCGCACCGGACGCGATCATGTCGGCGATGCCGGTGCCGTAGATCGCAAGCCCCACCGCGGTTGCGTACCTGGGGCTTCCGACCACCTCGACCAGCCCCCCGATGCCGATGGGCCCTCCCCTGCGCACGGGTAGCTGGAATACCCGCTCTCCGAGCTCGACGAGCCCGTCGAGCAGGGACCCGCCGCCGGTCAGTACAACGCCGGCGCCCAGCGACTCCTCGTAGCCGGAGCGCATGATCTCCTTCCGCAAAAGGGCGAATATCTCCTCCGCGCGCGGCTCGATGATCTCGCTTAAGTACTGCCGCCGGATCGGCCGCGGCTGCCGGCCTCCCACTCCCGGAAGCTCCACGAGTTCGTCCCTGCGGACCTTCTGGATCATTGCGCTGCCGGAGGCGATCTTCAGCAGTTCCGCGTCCGCCAGGGGGACCTTGAGCCCGATCGCGACGTCGGATGTGATGTTCGCGCCTCCGAGAGGAAGGACGAAAGTGTGGCGCAGCGCCTCTCCGTAGAATATGGCCATCTCGACGGTCCCGGCGCCGAAGTCGAGGAGGACGGTTCCCACCTCGCGCTCCTCCCGCGTCAGGACGGCGTTGGCCGAAGCCAGCGCGCCGAGCGCGATCTCGTCGATGGAGAGCTCGGCCTTCTCCACGCATTTGACCAGGTTGCGCGTGCTGGGGACGTCGTCGGTAACCACGTGCACCCGTGCGTCAAGCCGGATTCCGGTCATGCCGCGCGGATCCTTGATACCGCCGACGTCGTCGACGATGAACTCCTGCGTGAGGACGTGCAGGACTTCCCGGTCGTTCGGCAGCTCCACGGCCTTGGCCAGCGCCAGGACGCGGCCGACGTCCTCCTCGACCACCTCGCGCTCGTTCCTGACGGAGATGGCCGCGTGGCTGTTGAACGACTTGATGAGCGGTCCCGACACGCCGACGAATGCGGAGCCGATCCGGATACCGGTCATCTTCTCCGCTTCGCCCACGCTCTGCTGAATCGAACGGACCGTGGCGTCCACGTTGACCACTGAGCCCTTCCGCATACCCTCCGTCGGGCTCTCCCCGACGCCCAGTATCTCCAGTCCGTCAGGTCCCATCCTGGCAACGACAGTGGCGACCTTGCTGGACCCGACGTCCAGCCCGACGACGACCGTCCCGGCGCCTGTATCCATTTACTCCCCCGGCCGCACGAAGATGCGGCCCGCAGTTTTCAGGTCGACGATCCCCCTCGCCTGTCCGAGGCTGGAGAGCTTGGGCATCGCCTCCTCTATCCTCTTCATCGCTTCCGGAAAATCCATCGTCCCGATCTTGAGCTGAACCCCTGTGTCCCGGGTGACCAGCGTGTATCCTTCCTGGGCGTCGTAGTTGATCTCGGATATGTTCTCGCGGAGCACTCCCGACCCGGCCATCCGCAGAAGCTCCAGCGTCCGGCGGAGATTCCTCCCGGTGACCGCGTCGTTCGCCTTCAGGTCGGCCTGGGAAAAGCCTGTGAGGATTGGGAACCCCTTCGGGTCGTAGGATGTCAGCCGCTTGAAGATCTTCCCGTGGTCGTCCACGTAGTACAGTGCGTCGAGGTTGACCATCGCGGCGGGCCTGCGCTCATCGATGCGCACCACGAGCCGATCGGGAAACACCTTGCGAACCGCCACGCTGCGCACCCAGGGATGGGACTGCATGCGGCGGCCGATGTCCTGCGAAGAAAGCATCCAGATGTTCCCCTGCGGCACGCCAGAGAGCATCCCCTGGACCTCCTCGCGGGTCACGTAGGCGCACTTGTTCAGGTCGATGTCCCTGACTGTGAAGAGCCGTGAATGTCCCAGCCACGAATAGACCGCGGCTCCCGCCGCGGTGACCAGTACCACGGCCAGCAGCGCCGCCGCCACCGGGAGCGCCTGGCGGAGCGGAATCCGTGAAGCCCGGGGCTTTTTCTCCTTGTCCTTTCCCTTCTTCCGGGCGGCATGCGCCCTCTTCTTCGGCTTTCCGAGCGACTTCTTGTGGTATGCCTTGTACTCGATCATCTACTTGGAAAGCCCCGCGTCGTTGAGTATCTCCTCGACGAGTTCGTCGAATGTCATTCCGTCGAACTTCGCCGCTTTCGGAAGCAGGCTGGTTTCCGTCATCCCCGGTATCGTGTTCGCTTCCAGGAAGAACAGGTTGCCCCCCGGGTCCACGCGGTAGTCGAGGCGGGCCGCGCCCCGCAGCGATAGCGCAGCCGAGGCCCTGCGGGTGTACTCCGCCGCCCTCGCCAGGATGTCCCGGTCCATCGGGACCGGGATGACGTATTCGGTCTGTCCCGCCGTGTACTTGGACTTGTAGTCGTAGAACCCGGAACCGGACTTGGGCACGATCTCGATCGCGGGAAGCACTTTACCGTTAAGGATCCCCACCGTGATCTCCCGCCCGGGAATGTACGTCTCGACCAGGATCCGGCTGTCGAATTTCCGGGCTTCCGCCATGGCCGGGCCCCACTCCTCCTTGAGGCGCACGACGCTCACACCCACCGTGGACCCTTCGCGGTCAGGCTTGACGACGAACGGATACCCCATGCCGGATGGAGGCGGATCGTCCGGCCGTTCCCCCTCGTAGAGGACGTCCTGCGCGACGGGGACGCCCACGGAGACCGCTATCCGCTTGGCCAGAACTTTGCTCATCGACAGGGCTGAAGCCGCCACACCCGAGCCCGTGTAAGGGATCTTCCCCAGTTCCAGTGCGCCCTGAATGCACCCGTCCTCGCCGAACCGCCCGTGCAGGGCGATGAACGCCACGTCCACGCCCGAGCCCCGGATCGCGGTTAGCCAGTCGCCTCTTATGTCTATCTCCTTCACCGCGTACCCAAGCCGCCGAAGGGCCAGGCTTGCGGCAGCACCCGTCCGAAGCGACACATCCCGCTCCGAGGACTCTCCCCCGAGGAACACCCCCACCGTCTTCCCCCGGAACCGGCCGCGCTCAGGCATCATAGACACCCCACATCTTGACTTCGAGCGCCAGGTCGACGCCCGCGGTGGCCCGCACCCGTTCCCGGCCGCGCTCGATGAGCCGCAACGCGTCCGCGGCGGTGGCCTGCCCCGCGTTGATCAGGAAGTTGGCGTGCTTCTCCGAAAAGAGGGCGTCTCCCTCCCGCGCCCCTTTCATCCCCGCCTGCTCCAGCAGCCGGGCCGCTTTCTCTCCGCCCCTGGGGTTGCGGAATGTCGATCCGAAGGTCCGCTCTCCCCAAGGCTGGGATGCCCGGCGCTTCTCGTTGAAAGCCTTTATCCTTTCGAACACCTGGTCCGTCGCGCCGTAGGCCAGGCGGAAGCCCACGCGGGCGATGATCCCGCGCACCTGGAAGTCCGCCTCGCGGTAGCCGAATCGGATGTCGCGCGATTCCATGCGGACAAGCCTGCCCTCCATGTCCACGATTTCCACCCACTCGGCGATTTCGCCTATCGACCGTCCGTAGGCGCCCGCGTTCATCGAGACCGACCCGCCGACCGACCCGGGGATTCCGGCCATCTCCTCCGCGCCGGAAAGCCCGGACAGCGCGCAGAGCACCGCGAACCGCGGGAGCATCGTCCCGCCTTCCGCGACGACCGAACCCCCGGTGGAGAAGACCATCTTCCCCATGTTCTTCTTGAGGCACATCACCGTGCCCCGGACGCCGCCGTCATGTACGAGCAGATTGCTGCCCGCCCCCAGGAAACGCACTGTCCGGCCTATCCCGCGCTCCGCCTTCAGTATCTCCTGGACTTCGGTGACAGAGCGCGGGAACACCATCCGCTCGGCGGCGCCGCCTATGCCGACCGTGGTGAAATCGCGGAGCTTGGCCCCGTAAACCTCTTCGACTCTCCCCGTGGTTGCGCCCATTCCCATTCCCTTTGCCCGGCCGTCAGCCGGATAGCACGCTTTCTCCCAGTTTCCAGACATCGCCCGCTCCCATCGTCAGGAATATATCCCCGGGGCGAAGCATGGGGACTATCGCGCCAGCCGCGTCCCCCGCTTTCCCCGCGTAGATAGCCGCCTTGTGCCCATGCTCTCCGACCGCCTCGCAGAGGCGCTCCCCCGTGGCGCCGGGTATGGGCGCTTCCCCGGCGGAGTAGACTTCGAAGACGAACAGCAGGTCCGCGTTGTTGAACGCGGATATGAAATCCCTGAAGAGGCCGTGCGTCCGGGAATACCTGTGGGGCTGGAACCCGACGACGATCCTCCGGTCCGGCCACACTTCCCGGGCGGCGGCCAGCGTCGCCCGTATCTCCGCGGGGTGATGCCCGTAATCGTCGACGACGGTCACGCCGTCACGCTCCCCCTTCACCTGGAACCGCCTCACCACGCCGCCGTACTCGGCCAACCCCGCCACAACGCGGTCGAAAGGGATCCCAAGCTCCATGGCGACCGCCACGGCGGCGAGGGCGTTGCTCACGTTGTGCCTGCCTGGCGCTTTCAGGGAGGCCTCCCCGAGCAGCTCGCCGCGACGGATCACCCGGAAACGGTTGTTCATGCCCTCGTGCTCCACGCCGTCCGCGCGATAGTCCGCGTGGGCCGAAAACCCGTAGGTGACGAACGTCTTGGCGACCGACGGTATCAGTTCCTGCACGTTCGGATGGTCGATGCACAGCACGGCGAAACCGTAGAAGGGAACCTTGTTGATGAAGTGCAGGAAGGTCTCCTTGATCTGCCCGATCCCGGAATAGAAGTCCAGGTGCTCGGGATCGATGTTGGTCACCACCGCCACCGTCGGTGAAAGCTTCAGGAACGAACCGTCGCTCTCGTCGGCCTCCGCCACGAGGAACTCGCCCTGTCCCAGCTTGGCGTTGGAGCCCAGGCTGTTGAGCTTGCCGCCGACGACGGCGGTCGGGTCCCAGCCCGCCGAGGCCAGAATAGTGGCCACCATCGACGTTGTCGTTGTCTTGCCGTGCGTCCCGGCTATCGCGATCCCGTATTTCATCCGCATCAGCTCGGAGAGCATCTCCGCGCGGGGGATTACCGGGATCTTGCGCCGGTGCGCCTCCACCACCTCCGGGTTGTCGGCCTTTACCGCCGAGGAAAACACGACCACGTGCCCGTCGTCGGGCACGTTCCCGGGAGCGTGCCCGGTCCGGATCTCCGCGCCCAGGCCCGCAAGCCGGTCGGTCGTGTCGGAGCGGCGCAGGTCCGAACCGCTGACGCGGTATCCCAGGTTGAGGAGTACCTCCGCTATGCCGCTCATCCCGATGCCGCCGATCCCGACGAAGTGGATGCGCAGCCCCTTTCTATACACGGCGTGCCTCGGCTTTCCCAACCCGCCGGATGGCCGAAAGGACGATCTGAGCCGCGGCGTCAGGGCGCGAAAATCCCATGGCGGCCTCCCCCGCGGCGGCGCGGCGGCGGGGGTTGCTGAACCATTTCATCAGCGCTTCGAGAACCTTCTCCTCCGTCGCCTTGTCCTGCGCCATCCACACGCCGGCGCCGGTCGCGCAGAACTCCTCCGCATTCCTCTCCTGGTGCCGGTCGGCAGCGTGCGGGTAGGGGATGAGGATGCACGGCTTCCCGAAGAGGGCGGCCTCAGCGATGGAGAGCGCCCCCGCCCGCATGACGACGGCATGGCACCGGGCGAAGACCTCCCCGATCCGCTCGGTGAAGGAAAACGGCTCGATCGGGAGCTGTTCCTCGCGCACCGTCGCCGACACCGACTCGAACTCCCCGGGGCCTGTCTGCAGCACGAATTTCATCGCGTACCCTTCCCTCTTTACGCGCCTTGCCATATCAACCACGAGCCGGCTGATCGCGCGGGCCCCCTGAGAGCCGCCCAGCGCGAAGACGACGAAGGAATCCCCCTCTTCCAGCGGGGTCCCCTGCTGCCGCGCGGCGGCGATTTCCCGGCGGACGGGGTTTCCCGTGACCTCCACCTTGCCAACCGGAAAATAGGGGACGGCCCCCTCGAACCCCACGTAGACGCGTCTTGCCATCCTTCCCAGCATCCTGTTTGCCCTGCCCGGCACGGCGTTCTGCTCCTGGAGGAACAGGGGGACGCCCGCCATCAACGCCGCGACGGCGACCGGCACGGAGGCGTAACCACCGACCCCGAAGACCAGGTCCGGCCGGCGGCGCCCGAGCACCGAGAACGCGGAGGATATTCCCTTCACCATCATGGCCACGCCAAGCAGACCTCCCGCCCCCTTGCCCAATACCTGGCCGGACGGCACGAAATCGATTTCGAACCCGCGCCCCGGGACCGTCCTCGCCTCGAGTCCGCCCTCCGTCCCGACGAAGGAGACGGCTCCTCCGGGGACGAGGTCGAGGAACGCCTCAGCAAGCGCTATCCCCGGAAAAACGTGCCCTCCGGTTCCCCCGCCCGCGATTGTCAGAGTCAGCGACAAAGGCTTCCGCCCCTTTCATCGAAATGTTTATCAGCACGCCCATCGCGGCCATGTGGAGAATCAGCGAGCTGCCCCCGTAGCTCAGGAACGGGAGCACCATCCCCTTGGGGGGAAGCATCTTCAGGCCCACCATCATGTTCATCAAGGCCTGGATGCCTATCACCGACGACAGGCCGATCGCCAGATATCTACCGAAGAGGTCGCGTGCCCTGCGCGCGATACGGAACCCCACGCACACCATCGTGAGGAAGATCGCTCCGACCGCGACCACGCCAGCGAAACCCAACTCCTCTCCTATGACCGAGAAGATGTAGTCGGTGTGTATCTCCGGGAGGTAGAAAAGCTTCTGCCTTCCCGCGCCGATCCCGGTCCCCAGGAACCCGCCGTTGGAGAATGCGATCAGCGACTGCACCACCTGGTAGCCGGCGGCCTGCGCCTGCGAGAAGGGATCGATGAACGCCTGAAGCCTCGCCATGCGGTACGGCTTCGCAGCGATGAGGAACGCGACCCCGGCCATGCCTGCGCCCAGCAACCCCGCAAGGATCTTCCAGGGGAACCCGGCGATGAACAGGATCGCCAGGCAGGTTGTCGCGATGACCACGGCCATCCCGAAGTCGGGCTCCTTGAGGATCACCGCGAGGAACACCGCCATCACGACGAGCACCGGCAGGAAGACCTTGACCCCCTCCTTCGAGTGCTCACCCTTCCGGTCGATGGCGTACGCGGCGAAGGCGATTAGGACGAACTTGGCAAGCTCGGACGGCTGGAACGTGAACAGGTAAAGGTTGATCCAGCGTGAGGCCCCGTTGACCTTGTGCCCGATCTTCGGGAGGAAGACCAGCAGGAGGAGGCCGAAGGCAGCCGCCACGATGTACCAGATGCGCCGGCGGTAAAAATCGTAGTCGATCCGAGTCAGCAGGACCGCCAGGGAAGCGCCCATGACCAGGAAAAGAACCTGCCGCTTGAAGAAATACGCCGTGTCGTTACCGAACCTCGCGGATGCGCCCGCGGTGACGGAGGTCGCGCTGAAGACCATCACCGTCCCAAGCACCGAGAGGATCAGGGCGCAGAAGAACAGGATCAGGTTTTCATGCCGTTTCCCCAGGTTCATCCCGGAAGCTCCCCGACCGCTCTGCGGAACGCCTCTCCGCGCTCCTCGAAGTTTTTGAACTGATCGAAACTCGAGCAGGCCGGCGACAGGATCACCACGTCGCCCGGCTGCGCGAGTCCGGCCGCCAGCCTGACGGCTTCGGCGAGCGTGTCCGCGGATTCGATCGGCGCCGCGCCGGCCAGCTCCCTTTTCATCCTGGCGCGGGCCTCGCCGTACAGGACCGCGGCCCTGGCCTTGCGGCGGAGCGGCTCTCGCAGCGGGAGGAAATCGACTCCCTTGTCCTTCCCCCCGGCGACGAGCACGACCGGCTCTGAAAACCCCTCGAGGCACTTCAACACCGCGCCGACGTTGGTCCCCTTGGAGTCGTTGAACCAGGAGACGCCCCGGACCTGCCTGACGAACTCCACCCGGTGCGGAAGTCCGGGAAAGGCCGCAAGCGATTCCCTCACCGCGTCCGGGGGCACTCCGATACGGCGCGCCGCGGCGATAGCCGCCATCGCGTTTTCGACGTTCTGCGTCCCGCGAATCCGCAGGAGCGCGCGTGGATACCTCTCCTCCCGGACTCCGTTGCGGTAGACCATGTCCCCGCCTTCGAGGCACACCCCTTCCGCGATGGGCCGCGTCAGCGAGAACGGGACCTTTTCCGCGCGAATGCCGCCGGCGCGCGCCGACACTTCCGGATCGTCGGCGTTGATGACGGCCGTGTCGACGGCGCCCTGGTTCCTGAAGACGGCCATCTTCGCACCCGCGTATGCGCCGAAGTCCGGGTACCGGTCGCTATGGTCCTCCGTGAGGTTGAGCAGCACCGCGACTTTCGGCCGGAACGCGTCGACCGTCTCCAGCTGGAAGCTCGACGCTTCCACCACGCCCCAGTCGTAGGCTTCCGTGCCCGCGGCGGTGAACGGGGTGCCCAGGTTTCCTCCGACGAAGACCCTGGGGAAAGCGCGGGACACCATGTCCCCCAGCAGCGTCGTCACGGTCGATTTGCCGTTGGTCCCCGTGACGGCGGCCACGCTCCCGCGGAAACGCCGGAACCCCAGCTCAAGCTCCCCCCAAACCGGAACGCAGGCCCGGCGCAACGCTTCGCCGGGAAGCTTCCCAAGAGGGACTCCCGGCGACAGCACCACGAGGCCGGCTCCCTCCGCCGCCATCTCGCTCATCCGTCCATGCGCGAAAGCGATCCCCGGGGGGATCCGGCCTCCCAGCGACTTCTCCACGTCCGCCCTCGTGCGTTCATCGACAAGGGTCACCATGGCTCCCTCCCGGAACAGGAGCAGCGCGGCCGCAACTCCCGACCTGCCGGCTCCCACCACGAATACGTTCTTCCTGTCGAACGTTTCCATCTCATCGTATCTTGAGCGTGCTGATAGCCAGCAGCGCCAGGATTATCGAGATTATCCAGAACCTCACGATGATCTTCGGTTCGGCCCACCCCGCAAGCTCGAAGTGATGGTGGACCGGAGCCATGCGGAAGATCCGCTTCCGGGTCGTCTTGAAGAAGTACACCTGCAGGATCACAGAGATCGCCTCCATGACGAAGACCCCGCCGACCAGCGCCAGAACTATTTCCTGCTTCACCATCACCGCCACCACCCCCAGCGCGGCGCCGAGGGAAAGCGATCCGGTGTCCCCCATGAACACCTGGGCCGGGTAGGTGTTGTACCAGAGAAAACCGATACCCGCGCCAGCCATCGCCCCGCAGAATATCGTCAGCTCCCCGGCTCCGGGCACGTACTGGACCTGCAGGTAGTTGGCGATCTTGATGTGGCCCGCCAGGTACGCGAACAGCATGTAGGTCCCCGCGGAGATGATCGACGGCCCTATGGCCAGCCCGTCGAGCCCGTCCGTGAGGTTCACGGCGTTTGACGCCCCGACGATCACCAGGATGACGAAGGGGATGTAGAGGAATCCCAGGCTGACCTGGAGGAGGAATTTCGTGCGAGGCGGGAGCCCCTTCGAATCCTTTTTTACGACCTTCCGGTAATCGTCGAGGAACCCGATCGTCCCGAAGCCCAACATCACGAAGACGGCGATCCAGATGTAGGTGTTGCCCAGGTTGGCCCATAGAAGGGTCGGGATCACGGTGGCCAGCACGATGAGCAGCCCCCCCATCGTGGGCGTGCCTTCCTTGGCCAGGTGGCTTTGGGGACCGTCCTTCCGGATCGTCTGCCCTATCTGGTGGGCCCCCAGCTCCCGTATCAGCCACGGGCCGATGACGAAGCACAGGAGAAGCGCCGTGATCGCGGCATAGATGGTCCGGAACGTGATGTAACGGAAGATGTTGAAGAAGGAGTAGTCCGCGTGCAGCGGAAAAAGAAGGTGATACAGCATCGTTTCCTATGCCCATTTCCTTTCGATTTCGGCGGCTAACCCCTCCAGGCGCATTCCCCGAGACCCCTTGACCAGGATGGCGTCGCCCTCCCGGATCGCGTCCATTACCATACCCTCGAGGCGCTCCCGGTCGCCGGTGTGCGCCACTTTTTCCGGATCCATCCCTCCCTCGAGAGCCCCCCGCGCGATCCGCGCCGACTCCTCCCCGAATGTGAACAGCAGGTCCACGGAAGACCCTGCGACCAGATGGCCGATCCGGGAGTGGGACCCCTGCGACGCTTCCCCCAGCTCCAGCATATCTCCAAGGACCGCTATGCTTCGGCGGCTTCCCTGAAGGATCCGGAGGCTCCGCAGGGCGGCTTCCATCGAGGCGGGGTTCGAGTTGTACGTGTCGTCCAGGAGCACTCCTCCCCCGCGAAGCGCGACGGAATGGAACCTTCCCCGAACGGGGGTGAAGGAGGCGAATCCCTCGGCGAGTTCCTCCGGTCGCATCCCGAGGACGTATGCGGCGGCCGTGGCGGACAGCGCGTTCATAAGGTGGTGCTCCCCCGTCACTCGAAGCGCGGATGAGAACTCACCGGACGGCGTCCGCACCGCGATCCGCATCCCGCGGTCGTCCATGGACAGGATGCGTCCCGAGAACTCGTTGAGCGCCACACCGAAATATATCTTCCGCGCCTTGCAGCGGCCCGCCTCCCGCACCACGCGGAGGTCGGTCGCGTTCACCACCGCCGTGCCGGACTCCGGCACGGCCCGGAAAAGGTCCCCCTTCTCGCGGGCCACCCCCTCGAGGCTGCCCAGCCCCTTCAGATGCGCCGGAGCGATGTTCGTGATTATGCCGACGTCGGGGGCCGCGATCGCCGCCAGGCGCGCGATCTCCCCGGGCTGGTTCGTCCCCATCTCCATGACCGCGGCGTCGTGATCCTCGGACAGCTCGAGCAGCGCCAGCGGCATACCGATGAGGTTGTTGCGGTTCCCGGGGTTCCTGAGAACCGATCTGCCGGGTGACAGCAGCCCGGCAAGCATCTCCTTCGTGGAGGTCTTGCCGGAGCTCCCGGTGACTCCGACGAGAGGTGTGGCGCGCAGCCGCCGGCGGTGCGCCTGGGCCAGGTCGCCCAGCGACTCCACGGAGTTGCGGACGACTAACACGGGCTTCCCGGAGAGGATCTCGGCCGGCACTTTCGCTGCGCCCTCCTCCGACACGAGGGCCGCCAGCGCGCCCTTCCGGAAGGCCTCCTCGACGAAGGCGGCGCCGTCGACCCTTTCCCCCGGCAGGGCCACGAAGAATCCGCCCGGGGCCACCTCCCGGCTGTCGGCCGACACCGCGCCGATCGGCGTGCGCGCCGGGAACCTGCCGCCCACGCGGAGAGGCTGAACCGCCCCGACCACCTCCTCCAGGGTCATCCTACCCGTCGGCGGCAAGGACTCCCCGGACGATTTCCCCGTCGTCGAACGGCAGGCTCCGGTCCCCGATGATCTGTACATTCTCATGTCCTTTCCCGGCTATCGCCACGGTGTCCCCGGGACGCGCAATGGACAGCGCCCGCGCGATCGCCGCTTTCCTGTCGCAAAGCGCGACGAAATATCCTTCCTCCCACGCCACCTCTTCGTCCGCCTCGATGAACCCTTCCGCCCGGAGTCCCGGCAGGATGTCGGCGAGGATCGCCTGTGGGTCTTCGTTGCGGGGATTGTCTGAGGTGACCACGACGATGTCGGACCGCAGCGCCGAGATCCGTCCCATCTCCGGGCGCTTCCCCCTGTCCCGGTTTCCCCCGCACCCGAAAACAGTGATCAGCCGTCCTTGGCTCAATCCCCCCAGGGTGGAAAGAACCCGGTCCAGCCCTTCCGGCGTGTGGGCGTAGTCCACGAATACGTGCAGCCCCCGCCGGTTGGGAATCTCCTCCATCCTGCCGGGGATGACGGATAGCCGCTCCACTCCCTCGCGTATAGCTTCCGGGGTGACTCCCAGAAGGCCCGCAGCGCCAACCGCCGCCATGACGTTGGAGGCGTTATAGGCGCCGACGAGCCGTGTCCGAAGGTCGATCTCTCCCCACGGCGTCCGCAGTTTGATGCGGGTGCCCGTCCATTCCGTTTCCACGTCCGCGGGGGAAACCATGCTGTCCGGACGCATCCCGTATGTGAGCGCGCCGGGAAACTCGCGCGCGAGGCGTGCTCCGTACGGATCGTCGGCGTTTATCGCCATCTTCGGCAGCTTCCCGCCCGCGGGGAGGTATTCCCGGAAGAACCGCGCCTTTGCCGAAAAATAGGTCTCCATGTCGCCGTGGTAATCCAGGTGGTCGCGGGACAGGTTGGTGAACACGCCGATGTCGAAACGCACGCCGGCGATCCTCCCCTGCGCCGCGCTGTGCGAGGAAACCTCCATGATCGCGTGCGTTGCGCCGCGCAACGCCGCCTCCGCCATCACCTCCTGCAGTTCATGGGGGAAGGGAGTCGTAAGGCCCGTCCTGATGACCTCACCCCCCACGCGGTAATTGATGGTGCCTATTACAACCGCCGTTCGTCCGGCCGCCGCGAAGATCGATTCCAGAAGGTAGGTTATCGTCGTCTTCCCGTTTGTCCCCGTTATCCCGACCACGGCCATTTTGGAAGACGGGTCCCCGTGGAAATTTACAGCCGCGAGAGGCAGCGCCGCCGCGGTGGATTGAACCCGGACCGCGGGAAGGGGATTCGAGGCGACATCCCGCTCCACCAGGGCCGCCGCGGCCCCGGCGCGCGCCGCCTGCACAAGGAACGCGTGGCCGTCAGACCGCTCTCCCCGGAGCGCGACGAACAGGTCGCCCTTCCGTACATTTCTCGAATCGACGGCGATGCCGCCGATCTCCATGGATCCGTGCGGCGTCTGCGCCGCCGGCACGTTTTCGAGTACCTTGGACAGTCGCATCCCCTTCTGCTATTTCCCTCCGAAAATCACGCTGCATTCCGTCCCGGGCCCAAGGAGATGGCCTGCGGCGGGGCTCTGCTGCCGCGCGACCCCGGTTCCCGCAAGATTGAGCTTCACCGAATAACGGCCCATCACATCCACCACCCTTCCCATGCTCAATCCACGAAGGTCCGGCATGACCATTGCGCTGTCGAGGGACGCCGTGGAGACCCGGGTGATCGGAACCCCGGCTGCATTCAGCGGCTCTTTGCGGGCCACCGCACGGGCGATCGGCTCGGTCGGGCTTATCCCCAGGTAGTAGGCGGTCTTCACCGCGATCTGGTTGAAGGCCGGGGCCGCCACCACGCCGCCGTACACCTGTCCCTTCGGCTCGTCGATCACGACCAGTATCATCAGCTCGGGATCCTGGAGCGGCAGGAAACCGATGAAGGAAGATATACGCTTGTTCGGGGAGTATTTCCCCGTCCCGACTTCGACCTTCTGGGCGGTGCCCGTCTTGCCGCCGACGAGGAACCCCTTGATGCGGGCCTGCGTCCCCGTGCCGTCCTCCTGGACCACCAGCCCCATCATCTGGCGCATCTGCTCCGAGGTGCTCGGGCGTAGCTCCTTCGGCTCCCCGCGGTAGACGACCTTGCCCTCCGGGTCCCGTATCTCCTTCACGATGTACGGCTTCATCACCTTTCCGCCGTTCACCACGGCCGACAAGGCCGTTGCCATCTGGATAGGCGTCACCGATATTCCCTGCCCGAAGGAGACGGTGGCGCGGCTGATCCCCCGGAAACCGGCGCGCGGCGGCATGATCCCGCTGACCTCCCCGATAAGCTCGATCCCGGTCTTCGTCCCGAAACCGAAGGAACTGATCATGTCGAAGAAGCGCTCGGGTTCCATCCGCTCGCTTATCTTCGAGGCCCCTATGTTGCTCGAATACTTGAGCACCTCGGGGACGGTCAGCCATCCGTGCGGGTGCGCGTCGTGCAGGACAC
>JAENIX010000172.1 GCA_016844415.1 Actinomycetota bacterium
CGCCCCGTCTCCCACGTAGGAGTAGATCAGCGGGTGCGGCAGCGGCGAATGGCCGAAAGCGGTGAGCGCGTGATTGACTGAGTTCGCCAGGTCCACCTTGGAGTCGATCAGCGTCCCGTCCAGGTCGAACACCAGCAGCCGCACGGCTTCCTTCACGATATGCGCCTCCTCCCTCCAACGCCATTATTTTAGATGAATTCCTGGGCGACCGGGGAGCGTTTGCTGTAAACCTATCGCGCGGAATGAAGGTTGACAGCGGAGACCGTTCCGGCAAGAATGGTTTCCTGCGGCTGTCCGGCGGGAGGGATATGGAAGCGTTCCGGAACAGGATTCGGGAGGATGCGATGTCGGGAGAGGGGATCTCCTCTCACGATGCGCTCGCCGTCCTTCGGCTGCCCAGGGAAGAGATGTGGCGGCTGCTGGACGTGACCGAGTCCGTCCGGCGTCATTTCAAAGGGGACGGGATCAGACTCTGCTCAATCGTCAACGCGAAGTCCGGGCTCTGTTCGGAGGACTGCTCGTTCTGCTCCCAGTCCCGTCAGTCGAAAGCGGAAATCACGAAATATCCTCTGATCGACGAGGAGAAGATCGTGGCGGCGGCGCGTGACGCGAAGGAGCGGGGTGCCAGGGAGTTCTCCATCGTGGCGTCCGGGATGGCGATGCGGAACCGGAAGGAGCTGGTCCGGGTGGGGAACGCAGTCGAGCGGATAAGAGACGAAGTCGGGCTCGAGACCTGCGTGAGCATCGGCACGATCCCCGCTGAAAGCGTCGCCTATCTCCTGTCTCGAGGCCTGCGGTCGGTCCACCATAACCTGGAAACTTCCCGGAGCTTCTTCCCCTCGATGTGCACGACCCACGATTACGAGGAGGATGTCCGGGCGGTGCGGGAAGCGAAGGCCGCGGGCGCCTGGGTGTGCTGCGGAGGAATCTTCGGGATCGGGGAGACGGACGAAGATCGGGTCGAGCTTTCGATGACGCTGCGGGAGCTTGACGTGGATTCGATCCCGGTCAATTTCCTGAACCCCGTTCCCGGCACGCCTCTCGAGGGGAAGCGGGATCTGACACCATTCCTGTGCGTCAAGATCATCGCGATGCTGCGCCTGTGCCATCCCTCCCGGGAGATCATCGTCTGCGGGGGCCGCGAGGTGAACATGCGCGACCTGCAGGCTCTCATGTTCGCAGCGGGGGCGACGGGGACCATGGCGGGAAACTACCTCACAACTTCCGGGCGGCCGGCGGAGGAGGACGTGCGGATGATCCGCGACCTCGGGCTCTCTCTCCGCGAGCCGTAGGCGATGGATCTCTCGTTCCTTTCGGAAGAGCTCGAGGCCCTCAAGGGGATGGGCCGCTACCGGTCGCTGCGCCGCGTGTCCGGGCCCCAGGACGCCGAGATCGTCATCGAAGGCGCTCGCAGGCTCAACTTCTCCTCCAACAACTACCTGGGTCTGGCTAACCACCCGGCGGTAGTTGCGGCGCTCTCGGAGCACGCGGAGCGGTACGGGGTGGGGTCCGGCGCCTCGCGGCTTATCTGCGGCCACATGGACGTGCACGCGGAGCTGGAAGACGCGGTGGCGAAATTGAAAGGGACCGAGGCGGCCCTTACCTTCAGTTCGGGATACATGGCCAACCTCGGCATCCTTTCCACGCTGGCCGGCCCCGATGCGACGATATTTTCCGACGAGCTGAACCACGCGTCGATCGTCGATGGATGCAGGCTGGCCCGCGCCCGCGTCGAGGTGTACCGGCACGGAGACGTTTCACACCTCGAGGACCTCCTCCGGCAATCTTCCGCCGCGCGCAAGATAGTCGTGACCGACGGCGTATTCAGCATGGACGGCGACATCGCGCCGCTTCCCGGACTGGTCGAGGCAAAGGACAGGCACGGCGCCATTCTGGTCGTCGACGACGCCCACGCGACCGGGGTGCTCCCGCCGCACGGGCGGGGGACCGTGGATTATTTCGACCTTCACGGGCGGGTGGAGATCCAGATGGGGACGTTCTCGAAGGCGCTGGGGACGTACGGGGCTTACATCGGGGCTTCGCGGTTCCTCCCGCTCTCGCGGGGGCGACGCTCGCCGCCCTGGGGCTCCTCGTGAAGGATCCGGCGCTCCTCTCTTCCCTTTGGCGCAACCAGGCGGCGTTTCGGGAAGATATGGCGAAACGGGGCAGGACGGCGGCTTCTCCGACGGCGATCGTGCCGATCCTCGTCGGCGGCGACAGGGAGACGATGGAGGTTTCAAATGCGCTGTTCGACCGCGGAGTGTTCGTCCACGGCATACGCCCCCCCACGGTGCCGGAGGGAACGGGACGGCTCCGGCTGACGCTGATGGCCACGCACACGCGGGAGATGATCGGGACAGCGGCGGCACGGATCGACGAAGCCTTGACGGAGCAGGGAATTGGACCGGACCGGATCGCTCAGGCTTAGGGACAAGGCTGCCATCTGGCATCCTTTCACCCAGATGGCCGACTGGGAGAAGGACGATCCGCTGATCATCGAGCGCGGCGAGGGTAACTATCTTATCGATACGGACGGGAAACGATATTTCGACGGCGTCTCCTCGCTTTGGGTGAACCTGTTCGGCCACCGCCGGAGGGAGATCGACGACGCCGTCCGGGCCCAGCTGGACACGCTTGCCCATTCCACGTTCCTGGGGCTTTCCCATCCGACCGCCATAGAGCTGGCGGAAAAGCTTCTGGCGGTCGCTCCTCCCGGCCTTGCACGGGTCTTCTACTCCGACAACGGCTCCACCGCGATGGAGATCGCGATCAAGATGGCGTTCCAATACTGGGGTCAAAGGGAGGGCGGGGAGAGGAAAAATACTTTTCTGACCCTCTCCGAGGCGTACCACGGCGACACGATCGGCTCCGTCTCGGCGGGAGGCATCGATCTCTTCCACAAGATCTTCCGCCCCCTGCTTTTCTCCACTCGCCGGCTGCCGACTCCGCACTGCTACAGGTGCCCTTACGGCCTCACGCGGCAATCCTGCGGACTGCATTGCGCAGACCGCATGGAGGAGGCGGTGCGGGATGGCGTGGATACGCTTGCCGCCGTCATCGTGGAGCCGCTCGTTCAGGGGGCTGCGGGAATGCTGATGATGCCGGACGGCTACCTGTCCCGTCTGCGTGCCGTAACGCGCGAGTGCGGCGTCCTGCTCATCTGCGACGAGGTGGCGACAGGGTTCGGCCGCACGGGAACGATGTTCGCCTGCGGCCACGAGGCCGTTTCTCCGGACATCCTTGCGGTGGCGAAGGGGTTGACGGGAGGATACCTCCCTCTGGCGGCCACGTTGACCACGGAGGAGATCTACCGAGGTTTCCTCGGGCGGCACGAGGAGTTCCGGACCTTCTTCCACGGTCATTCATACACTGCCAACCCGCTCGGCTGCGCCGCGGCGCTTGCCACGCTTTCCATCTTCGAGAAGGAGGACGTCTTCGGGCGGGTGTCCGGCCTCGCTTCGGTGATGGCCAGGTCTCTATCCGACCTCTCAACGCATTCCAATGTGGGCGACATACGGCAGAAGGGGCTGATGGCGGGGATCGAGATCGTCGCAGACCGGGAGGCCAAGGAGCGCTTCCCGCCGGAAATGAAGATCGGGCAGAAGATCGTCCGGAAAGCGCGGGAGCGAGGGATCATCCTCCGGCCGCTCGGTGATGTCATCGTGCTCATGCCCCCGCTATCCTCCACGGAAAAAGAAATCCGGGACCTTGTTGACGCCGCCGGTTGGGCGATCCGCGAGGTCCTCTCAGCCGGAAGCACGCCCCCCTCCAATGTTCCTCGACCGGGGGGCAGGCCCCGTGAAAGAATTTGATGGCTTGGTGCTCCATTTCGGAAGCAAGGTAACGCGGACGCAACCGCCCAGGAGTACCCTACGGTGCGCCACGACGTAGTTAACCTCCTATGTGGCGCAGGGCGCAGCGGGGAGTTCGAATCTTTGGATGAAATATATAGATTCGGACTCCGAGCCCGCCGCCGACCGAAAAGGGAGGAAAAGGGCGACCTTGCGGAGCCCGACAGGCGGGCGAGGCGGCCGCAGGGGCCGATGGCGTGATCGCCGAGGCTCAGGCGGTCCACGGAGCGGCGTATGAGCCCGGAGTCCGTACATTAGACGATTTCAGGTTGCCATGATTAAGAAATGGAGCACAAAGTTGCGCCTTCTTGTGACGGGGACCGACACCGGGGTGGGGAAGACCTGGTTCACATGCCTGCTCGGAAAACGGCTGGCGGCGGAGGGGATCTCCGTGTTTCCACTCAAGCCGGTCGAGTCCGGATGCGCATCGGGCGCCGACGGAAAACCGTATCCCGCCGACGCGGCGGCGCTTCGCGACGCGATGGCACCCCGCTTGCCCCTCGAATCCGTATGCCGGTATCCTCTCTCCGCGCCGCTTTCTCCGCACCTCGCGGCCCGAATGGAAGGGGTGATGATCGACCCGGCGCCGATCCGCGGGATGTTGGAAGCGGCGGAGGAAGCGGCGGATATAGTCCTGGTCGAGGGGGCGGGAGGGATCGCTGTGGAAATCCGCGACGGCTGCACCTTCGCGGACCTGGCGCGCGAACTTTCACTTCCGGTTCTGCTCGTCGCCGGGAACCGGCTCGGCGTGCTTAACCATGCAAGGCTTACGATACGTTACCTCATCGACGGGGGGAATTCGCTCTTCGGGGTCGTCCTGAACGACCTGTCGCCGGACCATTCTCCATCCTGGAAGACCAACGAGGAAGAAATCCGGCGGATCGCCGGTGACAGGTACCTTGGCAGGATCCCGTTCGGGGCGTCCGTCCTGCCTGAAGAGATATTCGCGCGGTTCCGCGAAATCGCGCTGTCACTCCGTCCCGATCTTCCCCTATAATTACGGAATGCCGCTGGAGGACAAGTATCGCATCTGGCTGAAGCCTCTGGCGCTTGTCCTGATCCTCATCGCCCTCACCGTGGTCGTCTACCAGACCGACTTCGTCCGGTTCTTCATGGACAAGAAGAGGCTGATAGGGTTCATCGACTCCCTCGGGACGTGGGGGTTCGCGGGATTCGTCCTGCTGCAGGTCGTACAGGTCGTGCTGGCCCCCATCCCCGGCGAGGCGTCCGGATTCCTGGGCGGGTTCCTCTACGGTCCGTTCCTGGGCACGCTGCTGTCGACGGTCGGGTTGACGATCGGATCCTTCATCGCTTTTTCCCTATCGCGCTACTTCGGCAGGCCGGTCACGGACCGTTTCGTGGACAAGGCGACAATGGGCCGGTTCGACTACCTCCTGCATCACAAAGGCGTCTTCCTGGTGTTCCTGCTCTTTCTCATCCCCGGGTTCCCGAAGGACATCCTGTGTTACATCCTGGGACTCGGCCACCTGACGACGCTTGAGTTCCTTGCGATCGCCACCACCGGCAGGCTTTTCGGGACGCTGATGCTTAC
>JAENIX010000285.1 GCA_016844415.1 Actinomycetota bacterium
CGGGGGGATGTTCTCAAGGAACGCGAGCGCCTGGTCGACGGTCATGTCGAGCACGTCGGCGATCGTCTTTCCCTTGTAGGCGATCTCCAGCGTCTCGCGATTGTAGCGCTTCCCCGCGCATTCCTCGCAGGTGACGTAGACGTCGGGCATGAAGTGCATCTCGATCTTCAGTATTCCGTCCCCCTCGCACGCCTCGCACCGGCCCCCCTTCACGTTGAAGGAGTACCGTCCCGGTTTATACCCGCGCGCCTTGCTCTCCGGGAGCATGGCGAACAGGTCGCGGATGGGGGTAAAGGCCCCCGAATAGGTTGCTGGATTCGAACGCGGCGTCCTTCCGATGGGGGACTGGTCGATGTTGATCACCTTGTCCACGAGGGGAAGCCCCGAGAGGGAGGAGTGAGCGCCGGGGCGGTCGCGGGAGCCGAAGATCTTCTGCGCCAGCGCACGGTACAGCGTGTCCAGGACGAGCGTCGATTTCCCGGAGCCGGAAACTCCGGTCACGCAGGTGATCACGCCGAGAGGGAAGGAAACGTCGATGTTCTTGAGATTGTTCGCCCGGCAGCCGGAAAGCGCCAGGAAGTTCCCGTTGGGCCCTCATTCGAAATTATCGCCTCCGGCGTTCCCGCCGCCACGACCGCGCCGCCGTGCTCTCCCGCGCCCGGGCCCATGTCGATCACGTGGTCCGCGGAACGGATCGTCTCCTCGTCGTGCTCCACGACGAGCACGGTGTTCCCCAGGTCCCTCAAGTCCTTGAGCGTGGACAGAAGCTTGCGGTTGTCCCGCTGGTGCAGACCTATGGAGGGCTCGTCCAGAATGTAGAGGACACCCATGAGCCGGGACCCGATCTGCGTCGCAAGCCGTATCCGCTGCCCTTCGCCCCCGGAGAGGGTTCCGGAGGCGCGATCAAGCGATATATATGAAAGCCCGACGTTCTGTAAAAACGAAAGGCGGGACCGGATCTCCTTCATTATCCGCGCTCCGATCTTCTCCTCCCGCTGGCTTACGGAAAGCGATTCGAAGAACGCGAACGCTTCCCTTATGGAAAGCCTTGTGAGTTCGTAGATCGACAAGCCCCCCACCCTGACGCAGAGAGCCTCTTTCTTGAGGCGCGCGCCGCCGCAAGCCCTGCACGGCCGGTTGTTCATGTACCGCGACAGCTCGTCGCGTATCCCCTCGGAGTCGGTCTCCCGGAAGCGCCGCTCGAGGTTCCCGATCACCCCCTCGAACGGCTTGGTGAAGAAGTAGCGCCGCTCCCCCTCCTCCATGAAAAACCTGACCGGCTCGGTCGACCCGTGCAGCAGGATCTCCCGGACCCGGGCCGGAAGCTTTTCGAACGGAGCCGCAAGGGAGAAGCCGAAGTGCTTCGACAGCGCCTCGAGCATCTGGTAGTAAAAAACCGTGGAGCGCTTCCTCCACGGATCGATCGCCCCTTCCCTGACGCTTTTCCCGGTGTCCGGGACGATGAGGTCCGGGTCGAAGTAGATCGTGCTGCCCAGCCCGTCGCACTCGGGGCATGCGCCGTGCGGACTGTTGAAGGAAATCCGGGCAGGCGAACTTCTCGCTGTAGATGGCGCCCTGCCCGCGGCCGCCCGCGATCCGGACCATCCCGCCGGAAAGGGACAGTGCGAGCGCCACGGAGTCGGCGAGGCGCCCCTGCGAAGCGGGGGATATGCGGATACGGTCGACCACAACGTCTATGTCGTGTTTCCGGTTCTTGTCGAGGGCGATCTCCTCCTCGAGGTCCCTTTCCTCCCCGTCGACGATCGCGCGTGAGAAGCCGTCGCGGCGGAATTTCGCCAGCTCCTTCCGGTACTCGCCCTTCCGGCCCCTTACGACCGGAGCCCGCACCTGCACGATCTGCGTCACCGTCTGCTGCCGGATCTCCTTGCCGCAGGAGGGGCAGTGGACACGGCCGATCGACGCGTACAACAGGCGCATGTAGTCGTAGATCTCTGTGACCGTCCCGACGGTGGACCGCGGGTTCTTGCTCACCTGCTTCTGCTCTATCGAGATGGCGGGAGACAGCCCCTCGATTACGTCGACGTCGGGCTTCTCCATCTGCTCCAGGAACTGCCTCGCGTAGGAGGAAAGCGACTCGACGTACCTGCGCTGCCCCTCCGCGTAGATCGTGTCGAAGGCAAGCGAGGACTTGCCCGAGCCGGACACCCCGGTGATGACCACCAGGCGGTCCCGCGGTATCTCCACGTCGATGTTCTTGAGGTTGTGCTCGCGCGCGCCGCGCACGACTATCCGGTCGAGGGCCATGGCGATTACCGTCCCGCTTTCGCCATCCCCGCGGCCATCCTGATCGCGGCCAGAAGGCTTTCCGGGCTTGCCGCGCCCCTGCCCGCGATGTCGTAGGCTGTGCCGTGGTCGACGGACGTCCGGATGACGGGAAGCCCCATCGTCACGTTGACCCCGTCCTCGAAGTGGACGAGTTTCAACGGGATCAGCCCCTGGTCGTGCGTCATCGCGACCACGACGTCGAACCCGCCCCGGAATGCGCGATGGAAAACCGTGTCCGGCGGGTAAGGCCCCGAGGCGTGGATCCCCGCCGCCCTGCAGGCGGCAACAGCCGGCGCAACCATCGTGGCTTCCTCATCGCCGAAAAGCCCCCCCTCTCCCGCGTGCGGATTGACCCCCGCCACCGCGATCCGTGGAGACTTCGTTCCCATGTATTTCCGGAAGAATGCGTCGGTGATCCGGATCGTACTTTCGATGACCGCCGGGGAAAGAAGTTCCAGCGCCCGGCGCAGCGACACGTGTATGGTGGCCAGCGCCACCCGCAGCCGCTCCCCGGCCAGCATCATGACCACCTCGGCGCCCCC
>JAENIX010000173.1 GCA_016844415.1 Actinomycetota bacterium
CACGTGCCCGGGGAGCCGGTCCGTCGGGTGCCCGGTGAAGTGCAGGTGTTCGACCGTTTCCCCAACGCCTTCCCGGAGTTTCCTTTCGAGCCGGCGCAGATGCGCGGCCCATACTTCGCTCTCGTCCCTGGCGATCGCGGCGGCCGCCCCCATGCCGACGATGCCGGGCACGTTCTCCGTCCCGGCGCGGAACCCCCTCTCCTGGAACCCCCCGTCGATCTGGGACGAAAGCGCCACACCTTCGCGGACGTACAGCGCGCCGGTCCCCTTGGGCCCGTAGAAATTGTGCGCGGAAAGGGTGACAAGGTCCGCCCCGATCTCCCCGACGTCGAGCGGGATATGCCCGGCGGATGCCGTGGCGTCCATG
Source organism: Actinomycetota bacterium (assembly GCA_016844415.1). GTDB lineage: Bacteria > Desulfobacterota > Deferrimicrobia > Deferrimicrobiales > Deferrimicrobiaceae > JAENIX01. The sequence goes on from JAENIX010000173.1 coordinate 368, forward strand.
TGGAAGAGAACCCCGCGTCCTTTAGCGATCCTGCCGATCTCCGCCACGGGCTCTATCGTCCCGATCTCCGAGTTGGCGTGCATGACCGAGACCAGCAGCGTGTCGGAACGGATCGCCTTGCGGACATCCTCCGGATCGACCTTCCCGTCCGTATCCACGGGCAGGAGAGTGACCTCGTATCCGCGGTTGCGCAACGGGATGAGGGCGTTCAGGACCGAGAAGTGCTCCACCTCGGACGCGACGATGTGCTTCCCCTTATCCGCCCTCGCCCCGGCGGCCCCCTTCACGGCCAGGTTGTTCGCCTCGGTCGCCCCCGACGTGAAGACGATCTCGCCCGGCTTCGCGCCGATAAGCGACGCGACGGAAGACCTTGCCGCGTCCACCGCCTTGAGCCCCTCCTGCCCCTGGTCGTGGATGTGCGACGAGGGGTTGCCGTAGAGTTCCGTGAAATACGGCCTCATCGCCGCGAAAACGCGGGGGTCGAGAGGTGTGGTGGAGATATGGTCGAAGAAGATGGGGGTCATCCGCGCTCCTTTGACCTACTCCTTCACCTTGAACTCGGTCATCTTGTCCCGGATCAGCTTGATGTGCCTCTTCTCCTCTTCCGCCAGGAAGGCGAACATCGCCTTCATCGAGGATATCTGCGATTCCCGCGCCCCTTTCTGGTACTCCCCGTAGTTCTGGAGCTCGAGCCGCAGCGCCATGCGCAGGGCTTCCTCCATCGTCCATTTGGCCATCGGTGTCCTCCCTTAGGTGATGTCCCGGAATATATAGGATTGGGGAACGGTCCCTGCCGTTTCGGGGGCAAGGACCCGTGAAACCATAACTTCTTATAAACTCAACCTCGCCGGGGGGTCAAGGTGTTGTATGATTGATGGATGAAGAAACCCGCACTTCTTGTGGCCGGGGTCCTGGTATTGTCCCTGGCCGCGGCCGTTTTCTGGTATCGCGGCCGTACACCCGGCGGTGAACCTGGGGCAGGAACGGCTTCTCAAGCCGTCGAAACCGGGAACCGGATGGCCCCCCCGTTCACCCTTAAGGACATCAGCGGCAACACCGTCGCCTCAACCCGGTTCCTGGGGAAGCCGACGGTCATCAACTTCTTCGCCACCTGGTGCCCCCCCTGCCGCGAAGAGATCCCCGGCTTCGTGGAAGTCTACAACAAGTACCGGAACAGCGGCTTCGAACTGGTCGGGATAGCGCTGGACACGGAAACCAGGGGAAGCCTGCCGCCCTTCCTGATTCAGAACCGTATCGAGTACCAAATCCTCATCGGCGACATCGAAACCGCCCGCGCCTACGGCGGGGTCAAGTCCATCCCCACCACCTTTTTCATCGGCAAGGACGGCCTGATCCGTAACGTCCACGTCGGCTACATCGACCGGGACGCCTTCGAGAGGGAAGTCCGCAAACTTCTGTAATCCGTTTTCATCATTCCGCCGGAACGCACGCCGCGGTGGGGCACACCGTCGCGCAGGCTGCGCAATCGGTGCATTTGCTCGCATCTATGATGTAGATGGGGTCCCCCTCCGATATGCACTGGGCGGGGCACTCCGGCACGCACGCTGCGCATGCGATGCATTCCTCGGTTATTTTGTACGCCATGCCGCCTCCCTGATTCAGTACCGATTCACACGGATTCCACCCGCTGGACCGCGGGAATCTCTTCTTTCAGCAACGTCTCTATTCCGCCTTTCAGCGTCATCGCCGCCATCGGGCATCCGTGGCATGCGCCGGTGAGGCGCACCTTCACTACGCCATCCTCCACATCGACGAGCTCCACGTCCCCTCCGTCAGCCTGCAGGGCGGGGCGGATCTTGTTCAATACCTTTTCGACTTCCAGTTTCATGCAATTGCCTCCCTTCACGGTTTCCCTGTTATTAAGATGTCATTCTCCGTCCTATCGTTCCTTGACCGAGGTCAATCGGCGGACAACAATTCGTGGCCGGCTTTTTTCAGCGCCGACTTGAGAACCTTGTAGTTCTTCGTCTCCAGGCGCAGGATGAGGACCTTCTTTTCCGGGTCGTCGTGCGCCCCCGTGGCGACCGACACGATGTTGGCGTCGAAATCCTTCATGAGCTTCAGGACCTCGAAGAGCATGCCGGGCCTGTTCGGGAGGGCCAGCTCCACGCGGTAGCCGGGCCCGCTGACTCCCATCGCCTCGATGAAGGCGTCCAGGATGTCGCTTTCGGTCAGGATTCCCACGAGCCTCCCCTCATCGACCACGGGGAGGCACCCGATCTTCTTCTCCCGCATGATCAGCGCCCCCTCCTCGATGGGGGCGGATGAGGATATGGTGTACGGCCGGCGCGTCATGATCTGCTTGACCTTCACCTTGTCGAGAAGGTAGTAGATCTCCCGGATCTCGAGGGCTGTGGCGGTTGACGGCGAGGCCTGCTTGATGTCGCGCTCCGAGACGATGCCCACGAGCTTGTCCCCGTCCTTGAGCACGGGGAGATGGCGTATGCCGCGCTCCTTCAGCAGTTCCATCGCCTTCTTCATGGAATCTTCCTCGTCCACCCACAACGGGTTTCGCATCATCCGCTTCGACACGTTCAAGATGCCCTCCTTCGCGGCCTGCCGCAGGAACCGCTTATTAAGTGAAGTATTGCCTTACCAGGTCGAACGTATGGGTGAGGTCGACGCCGGAAACCAGTAAATACAGGACTCCGTCCCTCTCCCAGAAAACGAAAGATGTCCCGTCCTTCTCCCACGACAGGAATGACGCCTCGGATAACAGGACCGAAGGGGCGTCGGTGCTCCTGAGCGGATCCGGCCGCCGTATAATGAGCAGGCATGGCTCTTCGGAAAACGTAAGATGCACCGCCGCCGCGGCCTGCTTCCCTATCTTCTCGCGTGTCGCACCGTTGTAGGAAAAAAGCCGCTCGTCCCGGGGGAGCGTCACCTTCGCCCCGATCATCCCGCGGATGCGCTCCTCTATTTCGGAGGGGTCCCGCACCGCCGCCTTCATCCTCTCCTTCTTGCCGGCGGCGAAGATCCGCAGCGCCTCCCGGGTCATCTCCTCCGCCTTCCCCGCCCCCGAATCCCGTGTGATGTGATAGCCCACCACGGCCACCATCAGGGTCAGGAAGATCAGCACCACGGTCAG
>JAENIX010000174.1 GCA_016844415.1 Actinomycetota bacterium
GGGGTTGACGATCTTTGTCTGCCGCTTCTTGACGTGATGCATGGTGTCGAAGACCATCAGGAGGATCGGCAGCGGCTCAAGCGCCGAGAAGATCCCGCCTACCCACAGCCAGTAACGCGGGGCGCCGATCCAGTAGTAGTGGTGGCCGGTCCCGGCGATCCCGGTGAACATGAACAGCCCGATCTCGACGTAGAGCCACTTTTCCACGACCTCCCTATCGACTCCGGTGAGCTTCATCAGCACGAACGCCATGATGGCGCCGGTGACGAGTTCCCAAGCACCTTCAACCCAGAGATGTATGACCCACCACCAGTAGTACCAGTCGGTCACCGTGTTTTCATAAAAGGGGATGCCGAACAGGTAGAGCAGGGCGAGGAAGACGAGCCCGCCCAACAGCGTTCCCTGTATGACCGTCCAGTTCCTGGCCTTGATCATCGTCATGCCGATGTTGAACAGGAAGATCAGCGCTCCTACCACAACGACGAAATCCAGCGGCATGGGGATCTCGAGCAGCGGCCGTCCCTGGGTCCACCCGAAGAGGAACCCGACCAGCGCGACGACGCCCGTGACCAGAAGGGCGATCAACTGGATGTAGGCGAGTTTTTCCGAGTAGATCTCGGATCTGGTCTCCTCCGGGATGATGTAGTAGGCCCCCCCCATGAATCCCAGGAGCATCCAGAGGACGAGAAGATTGGTATGCATCGCCCGCGCAGTGGAGAAGGGGAAGACGTCGACGATCGACTGCGGAACGGTCCAGGTATAGCTGTACGCGAGGTACAGCCCCAGCAGGATCTGGAGAACGAACAGCGGCAGCGCAGCCGCGAAGTACCAGTAGGCGATCTTCTGGGATCGGTATTCCATCGTCCCCTCCTTATTTCATGCTCGAAAGGAATTTCGACACTTCATCGAGCTCGCGGTCGGTGAGCCCTTTCTGCGGCGGCATCATTGCTTTCGGGTTGACGCTTTCCGGGTTTCGGACGTAGCGCTCGATCTGCTCCGTCGACATCTTCCTGCCGACGGTGTCCAGTGCCGGGCCGACCGTGCCCCCGGTACCTTTTAGCGCGTGGCAGTTCATGCATCCCTTGGACTGGAAGACAGCCGCGCCGGGCGATACGCCGACCGAAGCGACCATCGCCTGCTCTCCGCGGGAGAGGCGCTTCTTGCTGTCCTGGGGCGGCCAGTCGTTGTTGTTGATCTCGTTCATCCACGCGAAGAAGGCTGCCATATCCTTGATCTCGGCGTCGGAGGCGCGGACGTTGGGCATCTTCCTCCAGGAGTCGGCGAACGCCACCTCGGGGCTCTTGATCCGGAAGATAATCCCCTTTTCCCCTATGCGCTGCGTTACGCGTGTAAGGTCGGGGGCGTAGTAGCCGCCGAATCCCAGGATCGTGTGGCAGTCGTTGCAGTTGTACTTCTCGAAAGCCCGTTTCCCCGCCACCACCCGCGCGTCTATCTTGTCGGCGTGTGAAAGCGCGACCACCTGCCGCTGCGTGTCCCACGTCAACGCCAGGAAAAGTACCGTCGACGAAAGGGTGCCCAGCAGGAAGATCCAGAAGGCGGTCTTCTTCGTCATCCCGCAACCTCCTTTTTTTTCATTTCTGCGATGCGGACGTGCAATACGCTTTCCCTCAGCAAGATGTCTTCAGCCATGAAATTGTTTCCTGTCTCCGGGTATATTCACGATCCTTGCACCTGACATCACGGAACCGGTCGATATCCCGACCCGGGAAAAGCCCCTTCTTTCTCCCGGTTAATGAGTTCATGTTAGGAGAGGTTGGTTCCTGCGCGCCTTGATGTGCGTCAAGAGGCTGGGGGGTTTCCGTAAATCACTTTGAGAGTCGCGGAATCGCGGATAAGATGGCCATGAAGCATATCCGGGGGAAAAACCGCCGCAGCGGGGACGTTGCCGCGGAAACCGACCCTGCCTGCGGGGAATCCCATCAAATGCAGGCACGGACAAGTTGCCGTTCCGGAGGCGGACGATGAGCGGGTTTCGGGTGGAAAAGGATTCGATGGGCGAGGTCCGCGTCCCCGAGGACGCGTACTACGGGGCGCAGACCCGCAGGGCCTTCGAAAATTTCCCCGTGAGCGGCATCCCCATGCCGTTGCCGGTCGTGCACGCCGCGGCGATGATCAAGGGGTTGGCCGCCGAGGTCAACGCGGGGTTGGGGATACTTCCTCCATCGCTTGCGGAGGCGATCTCGCGGGCGGCGCGTGAAGTGCTGGAAGGGAAGTTCGACGGCGAGTTCGTTGTCGACGTGTTCCAGACGGGCTCCGGCACCTCGACGAACATGAACGTAAACGAAGTGCTCGCCAACCGGGCGAACGAGCTGCTGGGTCAACCAAAGGGGAGCAATACCCCGGTCCACCCCAACGACCATGTGAACCGCTGCCAGTCCAGCAACGACGTCATCCCCTCGGCCATCCGGATCGCGGCCCGCCGTCAACTCTCCGATGCGCTCCTCCCGGCCCTGGAGGTTTTGCGTGACGCCCTGGAGGCGAAGGCGCGGGAATTTTCCGACGTCCTCAAAATCGGCAGGACCCACCTGCAGGACGCCGTCCCCATGACCCTGGGGCAGGAGTTCTCCGGCTACGCTTCACAGGTCGATCACGGCATACGGCGAATCCGCGCTACGTTTCCCGACCTGGAAGAGCTACCTCTGGGCGGGACGGCGGTGGGGACGGGCATAAACGCCCATCCGGAATTCGGCGTACGGACGATCGCCGAGATCGACAAACTCACGGGGATCCCGTTCCGCCCGGCGGAGAACCGGTTCGAGGCGATGGGAGCGCAGGACCCCCTGGTCTCGGCGAGCGGTGCTCTGAAAGGGCTATCCGCTTCACTGATGAAAATCTGCCACGACCTGCGGCTTCTGTCCTCCGGCCCGCGGTGCGGGATCGGGGAGATCGACCTCCCCTCGCTTCAACCGGGTTCCTCCATCATGCCGGGGAAGGTCAACCCCGTCATCCTGGAGATGGGGATCCAAGTATGCACGCAGGTGATCGGCAACGACGCGGCGGTGACGATTTCCGGGGCGCTCGGCGTCCTCGAGTTGAACGTCATGCTCCCGGTGATGGCGCGCAACCTCCTCGAGTCCATCCGGATTCTGTCGTCCGCGTCCCGTCTCCTCTCTTCTTCGTGCGTGGCGGGGATTACCCCCAATCGCAAGCGGTGCGAGGATCTGATAGAGCAGAGCCTGGCGATGGTGACCCCGCTGGCGGTGAAGATCGGGTATAACCGGGCGGCTGAACTCGCCCATGAAGCGTACCACTCGGGGAAAACGATCCGCGCGTTGCTCCGCGAGAAAGGATTGCTTACGGAAGCGGAGATCGAGCGCGTCCTCGACCCGAAATCGATGATCTGAAAATGGTATAATCACAGGTTATGGATACTGTCACCCATGGCCTCACGGGCTGGCTCGTCGCGCGGACCATCCCTTCGGATACAGGAAAGAAGGAAGCAACCGTAGCGCT
>JAENIX010000175.1 GCA_016844415.1 Actinomycetota bacterium
CGCGGCCAGTGCCTGGGGGGGGGGCTCGAGGTCGTATCCGCGGGGCATCTCATATTCGCGGCGCCCGACGCCAAGTTCGGCCAGCCCGAGATCCGTCTTGCGGTGTTCGCGCCGGCGGCATCCTGCCTGCTGCCGGAGCGGATCGGCCAGGGGCGTGCGGATGACCTTCTCTTTTCCGGGCGTAGCATCGGGGCGGAGGAGGCCCACCGGATCGGCCTGGTGAACGTACTGGCGGAGGACCCGGAAAAGGCGGCGATCTCTTATTTCGACGAGTATTTCGCGCCGCTGAGCGCCAGCTCCCTGCGGTTCGCCGTTCGCGCCGCGCGCGCCGGCCTTCTCGAGCGGGTATCTGAGAAGCTCGCCGCGGCGGAAAAGCTGTATCTGGAAGAGCTGATGGCCACGCACGATGCCGTGGAAGGTTTGAACGCCTTCATCGCGAAGCGTCCCCCGAAATGGGAAGGCCGCTGAAAGGAAGAGCCGGGCGGGGAATGTCCACTCCTGTTTACGTAGGCCTCGACATCGGGGCATCGAGGACGAAAGTCGCCGTCGCGGATGCGCAGCGTCGGATGATCGGCCACGCCGTCCGGAAATCGGGGACCGATTTCGCGGTAACAGCCGCCGCCTGCCTGGACGAATCGCTTGCGATGGCCGGGGCCTCCCGCGGGGATATCGCCAACGCCGTCTCCACAGGATACGGGCGAGCCAACGTGGAGTTCGTCACGGCGCAGACCAAGACCGAGATCGGATGCCTCGCCAAGGGGTGCTATCACCGGTTTCCCGAGGCGATCACGATCATCGACATCGGCGGCCAGGACAACAAGGTCATCAAGATCGACACGGACGGCCGCCGCAGCGGCTTCAAGATGAACCGCAAGTGCGCGGCCGGGACCGGGGCCTTCCTCGAGGAGATGTCCGCCCGGCTTGACATCCCCCTGGAAGAGATGGACGGACTGGCGCGCCAGGCCACCGAGATGGTGAAGCTCGGGAGCTACTGCACCGTCTTTTCGGCGACTGAGGTCCTCGAGAACATCCGCTACGGCAGGAAGGTGACCGACATCGTCAAGGGGATCTTCTATTCGGTCGTTTCACGAATCCTGGAAATGGACTCCCCCACGGAGCGCGTCGTCATGACGGGGGGCGTCGTTGCCCACAATCCGTATATCGTGGAGATGGCCGAGGAGATGATCGGCCGGCCGATCCTGCTGCCCGAGCTGCCGCAACTGGCGGGCGCGTTCGGAGCCGCCCTGTATGCCTTGGATGGAAAGGGAGAAAGCGATGGCTGAGGAGAAGAAGACCACCCGCAAGAAGATCCAGGCGAGCGACCTGATGAATAAAATAATGGCCGACTACTTCTACGACCTGAACGACGCGGCCACGACCGGCAGGCGGAAGGTAGCCTGGTGCACCAGCGTCGGTCCGGCGGAGCTGCTCCGCGCCATGGGATTCGCCGTCCACTTCCCGGAAAACCACGCCGCGATGCTCGGCGCCACCCGCATGTCCACGGACATGATTCCCGCGGCCAACGCCATCGGCTATTCCCCCGACATCTGCTCGTATCTTACGTCCGACATCGGCGCCTTCCTCAAGGGCGTCACTCCGCTTTCCAAGGCCTACAAGGGGATCGAGTCGGTGCCGAAGCCAGATGTGCTGGTCTTCAACACCAACCAGTGCCGCGACGTCCAGGACTGGCTGGCATGGTACTCGAGGAGGCTCAACGTCCCCTCCATCGGAGTATCCTCCCCCAAGAACGTCAAGGATGTCACCGACGCCCACATAGACGACGTCGCGCTGCAGATAGAGGCGCTTGTCCCGGCGCTGGAAAAGATTTCCGGGGCCAGGCTGGACATCGACCGTCTGCGGGAGACGGTTTCCCTCTCCCGAGAATGCACCGAGCTGTGGAAAAAGGTCCTGGAGACGGCGGCTTCGGTTCCCGCCCCCCTCACATTCTTCGACGGCACGATCCACATGGGGCCGGCAGTCGTCCTGCGGGGGACGCAGACGGCGATCGACTACTACAAGGTTCTCCTTGCCGAGCTGGAGCAGAGGAACCGGGACGGGGAAGGGGCCGTCGAAGGCGAGTCCACGCGCATTTACTGGGAAGGGATGCCCATATGGGGGCGATTGAGACAGCATTCCGAGCTGTTCTCCCATCTCCGCGCCAACGTTCTCGCCTCCACCTACTGCAGCAGCTGGATCTTCCCCTCGTTCGACGGGCGGGATCCGTTCCGCAGCATGGCGAAGGCGTACCTCGAGCTCTTCATCGTCCGGTCCGACGAGTTCAAGGAAGGGTACATAAAGGGGATGCTTGAAAAATTCCGGATCGACGGGATCGTCTACCACGACGCCAAGACATGCCCCTGCAACTCCAACAGCCGCTACGGAATGCCCCAGCGGCTCGAGGCGGAAACCGGCGTCCCCAGCCTGGTGATTTCCGGCGACCTCAACGACCTCCGCTGCGTTTCCGACGAGCAGATGAAGACCAACGTCGAAGCCTTCATCGAACAGATCACGGAGGGAAGGTGAGATGCTGGACGCACTCTTCAGGCCGAGGGCGGTCGCGATAATAGGCGCTTCGACGAAAGAGCTCTCCATCGGCAACGTCATCATCAGGAACCTCCAGACCTACGGCTACAAGGGGAATATCTACCCGATCAACCCCACCGCCCCCGATGTGCGCGGCCTCAAGGCCTACAAATCCCTCGACGAGATTCCGGGCGAGGTCGACGTGGCGCACATCATCATCCCCGCCAGGATGGTCCCCCAGGCTATCGATGAGTGCGGGAAAAAGGGGGTCAAGGCGGTCATCATCAACTCCGCGGGTTTCAGCGAGATGGGCGAGGAGGGCGCCAGGCTCCAGCAGGCGTTTCTCGACAACGCCCGCAAATACGGCGTGCGCGTGTTCGGCCCCAACTGCCAGGGGATCATAAACACCGACCCCGATCTCAAAGCCTACTGCAACTTCACCTTCACCTACCCCGAGCCCGGCTCGGTCTCGGTGGTGGCCTTAAGCGGCGGCGTCGGCGCCTTGATCATGCAGGCGCTGTTCGACGAGGGGATCGGGATGCGGATGTACGCGTCGAACGGAAACGCATGCGACCTCTCGATACCGGAGATACTTCGCTACTGGGCGGACGACCCCGGGTGCAAGGCGATCATTCTCTACACCGAGGGTTTTTCGGACCCGATGGATTTCCTCGAGACGGCCCGCGAAGTGGCCGCGAAAAAGCCGGTGCTGGCCATGAAGGCCGGGCGCACCGAGCAGGGAGCGAAGGCGGCTTCATCACACACCGGGTCGCTCGCCGGGGTGGACATCGCCACTGAGCTTATCTCCGAAAAGACCGGGATCCTCTCCTTTCAGGACGAGGAGGAGATGGTGCGGGCGGCCAAGGCGTTCGCCACGCAGCCGATTCCGGCGGGGAACCGGGTCGGGATCATCACGAACACCGGCGGGCCGGCGGTCATCGCCAC
>JAENIX010000176.1 GCA_016844415.1 Actinomycetota bacterium
AACGAGATCGCCTATTTCGAGAAGGCGCTCGTTTCCCCCGCCCGTCCGCTGGCGGCGATCTTCGGCGGGGCGAAGATCTCCGGAAAGATCGAGGCGATCGACCACGTCCTCGACAAGGTGGACAAGATCCTGATCGGCGGGGCGATGGCGAACACCTTCCTCGCCGCGCTTGGATACGGGGTCGGGAAATCGCTTTACGAGGCCGGGATGGTCGATACGGCGAAGCGGGTTCTCGCCGGGGCGGAGGAGCGGAAGGTGCGGCTCCATCTGCCGGTCGACGTGATCGTGGCCGAGCGGCTCGAGGCGTCCGCCCCGACCCGGACCGTGCCGGCGCGGGAGATTCCCGACGGGATGATGGCGCTCGACATCGGCCCCGCGACGTGCGCCCTGTTCCGCGAGGCGCTTCGGGATGCGAAGACGATCGTGTGGAACGGCCCGATGGGGGCCTTCGAAACCGCGCCGTTCGCGGCGGGGACGCAGGCGGTGATTCGGGCGCTGGCCGAGAGCAACGCGTTGACGATCGTGGGAGGCGGAGACACCGACACCGCCCTCCACAAGGCGGGGCTCTTCTCCCGGATGTCGTACGTCTCCACGGGCGGCGGCGCCTTCCTCGAACTGCTCGAGGGGAAGCACCTAATCGAACGACACGATTCGATGTCCCTGTGGGCCAACTGACGGAGGAACAGGCCTCCTCCGAATTAAACGAACTGGCGGAGATGATCGCCCGTCACGACCGCCTGTATTACGGGAAAGACCAACCGGAGATCACGGACGCCGAATACGATGCCCTGCGCCGTCGGAATAACGCTATCGAGGCCCGCTTCCCGCACTTGATTCTTCCTGATAGCCCCTCCCACAGAGTGGGCACAGAACCTGCCGCGGGATTCAGGAAGATACGCCACGCCATTCCCATGACCTCGCTGGAAAATGCCCTGACGTTGGATCATATGCGGAAATTCCTGGATGGCATTCGAAACTTCATCCTTGAATTGCACAACCCGAATGTTTCCATCGAACTCGTGGGTGAGCCGAAAATCGATGGCCTGTCCTGTTCACTTCGCTACGAGAAGGGCCTCCTGGTGCTGGGTCTGACGCGAGGCAATGGCATCGAGGGAGAGGACGTGACCGCGAACGTGAAGACGATTAAAGACATCCCACACCAACTGCCAAGCAAGGGCTGGCCGGATGTATTGGAGGTGCGTGGTGAAGTTTACATGTCGGACAAGGACTTCATCCGGCTGAACGAACAACAAGAGTTGGTGGGCGGGAAACGGTTCGCCAACCCCCGTAATGCCGCCGCAGGCAGCTTGCGCCAACTGGATCCGGATGCTACCGCGCATCGCCCCCTGCGCTTCTTCGCCTACGCTTGGGGAGAGGTCTCCACGCCCATCGCGCAAACCCAATGGGAAGCCCGGCGCAAGTTGAAGGAATGGGGGTTCAAACTCAATGAGCCTTCCGGCCTGGTCGAAGTGATCGATTCCGATTACACGACCTTATCCCGCTGCCATGAAACCATTCACGTCCAGCGGTCCTCGCTCGGCTTTTCCGTCGATGGTGTCGTGATGAAGGTCAACCGCCTTGATTGGCAGGACCGTTTGGGCTTCGACAGCCGTTCTCCACGCTGGGCGATTGCCTGGAAGTTTCCACCCGAGCAGGCATCGACTGTCATTCGGAACATCGTGGTCCAGATCGGCCGCCTGGGAAGGGCGACACCTGTAGCGAATCTTGCCCCGATCACCGTGGGCGGAGTGCTCGTATCCCGGGCCACGCTGCACAACCGGGACGAGATGGAACGGAAAGATATACGCGAGGACGACACGGTCATCATCCAGCGCGCAGGCGATGTGATCCCGCAGGTTGTCGAGGTGGTGAAGGATCGTCGCCCGGTTCACAGCCGCCCGTACCCCTTCCCGACCCATTGCCCGGTATGCGGAAGCACGCTTGCCCGGGAGGAAGATGCCGCCGAGACCTACTGCACCGGCGGGCTATTTTGCCAGGCGCAAGCCAGGGAACGGTTGCTGCACTTCGTTTCAAGGAATGCCTTCGACATTGAAGGATTGGGCGAGAAGAATATCCGGTTGTTTTATGAGAAAGGGCTCCTTCGAACTCCAGTCGATATTTTCACCCTGGAAGAACGGGATCGTCACAGTGATCCGCCATTGTCCGCCTGGAAAGGTTGGGGAGACACTTCGGCGCACAACCTGTTTGATGCCATTCACCGCGCCCGCACCATTTCTCTTGATCGATTCATATATGCCCTGGGCATTCGCCAGGTCGGGGAAGCGACGGCAAGATTGCTGGCTCGTCACTACCTGACACGAAAGAATTGGTGCCGGTCCATGGAGGCGGCGGTCGATCCGGATTCGGAGGCCAGGGAATCCTTGCTTTCAATCAACGGTATCGGGGAGAGCATGGCGGAGGATATCGTATCGTTCTTCCGCGAACCGCAGAACCAGGAGGTGCTGAGCAAACTGTATCGTCCCCGCAATGACAGCGAATCACTGGTAACGGTCAGGGACTTCGAACCCTTGAACATAGCCAGTCCGGTTTCGGGGAAAACGGTCGTGTTTACGGGGAAGATGGAAACCATGTCCAGATCGGAAGCCAAGGCGCATGCCGAAAGATCAGGAGCAAACGTGGCCAGTTCGGTGTCTAAAAAGACCGACTACGTGGTGACGGGGCCGGGAGCAGGATCGAAAGAGAAAGAAGCGCGCGAATTGGGCCTGACGATCCTTTCCGAACGGGAATGGCTGAATTTGATCGGGAAGGCGTAACGGTCGTGATGCCGGGGGGCAAGGAGTACCCGATGGAGGAGATCGCCGAGGCGCACGTGATCGTCTCGGGCCGCGTGCAGGGGGTCTGGTTCCGCGGAAACACGCAGCGCGCCGCCTCCGCCGCGGGCGTCCGCGGGTGGGTTCGAAATCTTCCCGACCGCCGGGTAGAGGCGGTCCTCCAGGGGGATCGCGCCTCGGTGGAGAGCGTGATCGATTTCATGCGAACCGGGCCGCCCGGGGCCGCCGTGATCGATTGCGTCGTCTCCTGGCGTCCGGCGGGGGAGCGGTTTCATGGCTTCGACATCCGCTACTGACAAGGTCGCCGCGCACTGGGTCCCGGACGGGGACGCCGTGCGGTGCGGGCTGTGCCCCCACCGGTGCCGGATCGCGGAGGGAAAGGCCGGGATCTGCGGGGTCCGTGAGAACCGGGGGGGGACGCTCTTCGCCGCCACGTACGGGAAGGTCGCCGCCGTCGCGGTCGACCCCATCGAGAAGAAACCGCTGTTCCACTTCCACCCCGGCGCCCGCATCCTCTCCATCGGTTCCGTCGGGTGCAACTTCCGGTGCGAGTTCTGCCAGAACTACCATCTGGTCCTGCGGCAGGTCCCGGTCGAACCGGTACGGATCGAGGATTTGCTCCTAACAGCGCGCCGGGAGAATTCGGTCGGGATCGCCTACACCTACAACGAGCCGTTCATCCAGTTCGAGTTCGTCCTCGAATGCGCCAAGGCGTTCCGGGCGGCGGGGATGAAGAACGTCCTGGTCACCAACGGGTACGTTTGTCCGGAACCGCTGTCCGAGCTCCTCCCCTTCGTGGACGCGATGAACATCGACCTGAAGTCGATGGACCCCGCCTTCTACCGGAAGATCTGCGGGGGGGACCTCGCGCCGGTCCTCGACACGATCCGGGCGGCCGCGAAGGCGACCCACGTCGAGCTCACCACGCTCCTCTATACGGGGCACAACGATGCGGAGGAGCAGGTACGGAAATTGGTCGACTTCGTGGCGGAGACGGACCGGGAGATCCCGCTCCATATCTCACGCTACTTTCCGCAGCACCGCGCCACCGCCCCTCCGACGCCGCCGGACCGGCTCGCCGCGGCGTACCGCATCGCCCGGGAACGGCTCCCGTACGTCTACGTCGGGAACATGC
>JAENIX010000177.1 GCA_016844415.1 Actinomycetota bacterium
GACTTGATCATCTTCCCCTTGACGGTCGCCACCTGCGCCGTGCCGGTCTTCCCTCCGACCTCGACGCCGGGGACCTTCGCCGCGCCGCCGGTCCCGTAGTCGTTGACCACTCCGGCGAGCGCACGCCGTATGAAGGCCAGGTTCTCGGGCTTCCACGGCAACTTGCGCAGCATCCCGGGAGGACGCTGTTCGACGGTGCCGTCCTTCCGCACTATGCGGTCCACCAGGCGGGGACGCATCACTTCCCCTTCGTTCGCGATGGAGGAAAAACCGGCCAGCATCTCCATCGGCGTGACGTGGATCGCTCCCTGGCCGATCCCCAGGATCGCCTTTTCCGAATCGTACCACCGCTCCTTCGACACCTTCTGTTTCCACTCCGTGTCCGGAACCAGGCCTTTCTTCTCACCCGGCAGGTCGATCCCGGTGACAGTGCCCAGGCCGGCATCCTTCTCCAGCTTCGCGATCCTGTCCGGCCCGAGGCGCATGCCCATCGTGTAGAAATAGACGTCGCACGACTGGACGATCCCCCTGTACATGTCCACCATCCCGTGGCCCTTCTCCTTCCAGCAGCGGAAATTCCGGTTCCCGATCGGAAGGTACCCGGGGCAGCGAATCATGGCCTTAGGATCCTGGATACCCTCCTCCAGGGCCGCCAGCGCGACGAACGGCTTGACCGTGGAGCCCGGGGCGTAAGTCCCCTGGAGCCCCTTGTTCTGCATCGGCTTGCGTTGATCGTTGGCGAGGGCCTCCCACTCCTTCTTCCGGATACCCCGCGAAAAGGCGTTCGGGTCGAATGGCCCCCCATCGCCTCCTCGGCCACCTTCTGGAGATCCGCGTCCAGCGTGGTGTGAAGAATTCCTCCCGTCCGGGGAGGAACCTCCTCCACCAGCCGCTTGTCCCTTCCCGCCGCGTCCACCTCCACGTGTCGCCCGCCGTTCACCCCCCGCAATACGCCGTCTTCGAGCCGCTCCAACCCGTATTTCCCGACGATGTCCCCCATCCTCATCCGTTCGTCGTCCGAATTGTCCAGCTCCTCCTGGCTCACCTCGCCCACGTAGCCCAGGACGTGCGCGAAGGCGGGCCCGAACGGATAGCTCCGCTTCGCTTCCACCAGGACCGAAAAGCCAGGGAGGGATTCCCGGTTGAACTCGATGACCGAAATCTGCTCGAACCGGAGATCGCGCGCGACGGTGATGGCGCTGAACGGATTGGTCTTGCGGGCCGACCTTATCTTCCCCGGGATCTCGTCCGTGTCGAAATCCACTATCTCTTCCAGCAGCCTCAGCTCGGCATCGATGTCCGCGACGTCCACCGGCGTGCAGATGAGGCTGAAGGATGCCTGCGTCTCGGCGATCGCGCGCCCTTTCCGGTCCAGGATCTGCCCGCGCGGCGCCTGGATGGTCCGGATCCGGAGCCGGTTGTTTTCCGACAGCGTGCGGAAACGTTCGTACTGGACCACCTGGAGCCAGTAAAGCCGCACGAGGAGAAGGGCGAAGATGGCGAGCCCCACCCGGAGGACCCAACGGATGCGGCCGGTTATCTGGGGATCCTGCTCCCGTTTCCGGATCTGCGCCGTCACTCTTTCACCCGGCGCCACCGTCCCGAGAGTTCCATGTACATCGGAACGGCGAGAAGCCCGGTCCAGGCGATGCGGACCGCCTCCTGCGCGGCCCAAAGCAAGGAGAAGGGACGGCTTCCCGCGAGGAGCATGAGCGCCACGACCGAGATCGACTCCGCGAGGAGCAGGCTGACGACCAACGTCAAAATGAAGTATTCCGCCCTGATGAAGACCCTCAGCCCTATTTCACGGGACGCGAAATAAAGCGCCATCGACGAGAGGAAAAAGGTCCAGGGCGGGGAGGAAACGGTGACTTCCCGGAACAGCGCGGGCGGAATCGCCGCGATGAACCCCAGGGGGCCGGGAATGAACAGCCCCGCGTAGACTATGGAGATGAACGGGATATCCGGCAGAAGGAACCGCGGGAGGAAGCCGGAGAGCCACCAGACGCTTGCGGCGGTGCCTGCGTACGACACCGCGAGGAGAACAAGCGCCTCTCTCACAACTTGCCGGGCCGGAACGGGATCGACGGGCGGGAAAGGACGACCAGCGCCTCCTCCACCCCCTGGAGATTCACCGCGCACTGCACGTGGATCTTCTGGAAAAGGCCTTCCTTTGGGCGTTCAGCGCTAAGCACCGTACCTAGTAGCGTTCCCTTGGGCATGCTCCCGTCGAAGCCGGAGAAAAGGATCCGGTCCCCCGTCAGGACGTCCTGCGTCGGCGAAACGTATTTCAGCCGGACAAGGTTGCCGCCCATGCCTTCCGCGATGGCCCGGACACGGCTTCTCTCCACGATCACGTCGGCCGCGAAGCGCCCGTCGCTGACGAGGAGGACCTCCGAGAGCCCCTTGTACGTTTTGTGGACGCGCCCCATCCCCCCCGCGGGGGTCACCACCGCCATCCCCGGCTCGACGCCGGCGTCGATTCCCGCGTCGATGAAGACGGCCTGGAACCACGGGGAAATGTCATGCCCCACGACGCGCGCGCCGACCGCCTTCCTCTCTACCGCTTCGGAGAACTTCATCAGGTCCTTCAGGCGGCGGTTTTCGAGCAGCGCGTCCCGGCTCTCCTGGAGTTTTTCGCGGAGTGAGGCTATTTCCTGCCGCAAGAGGTCGTTCTCGCGGGACGCTCCGACCAGCGCGATGTAGTGATTCCAGACGGAGGTTACCCCGTGGCGCACGGAATCGACTGTCGCGGAGAAGGGGCGGAACAGGAAGGAGACGGCGGCGCGCGCCGGTCCCACGCGCGAAAGGACGGCCGGCGGGCGCACGAATAACTGGACCGCCGAAATCAGCAGGACGACCGCCGCGAGGAGCCGCCACCATTTACGTAAGAACGATCCCATAGGCCGATCTTGCGTCTTTCGGACCGCCCGGGGCAAGGCGACCGTTCAGCGAAGCGTCACCTGCCGCAGGAGGTCCAGTTCGTCCAGGGCCTTGCCGGACCCGAGCACCACGCACGAGAGGGGGTCCTCGGCGACGACGACCGGCAGCCCCGTCTCCTCCCGGAGAAGCGCGTCGAGGTTGCGCAGCAGCGCCCCTCCCCCCGCAAGCACGATCCCCCGTTCGTATATGTCGCCCGCAAGCTCCGGAGGCGTCTCCTCGAAAACGCTCTTCACCGCGTCCACGATGATCCGCACCGGCTCGGAGAGCGCCTCACGCACCTCATCCGAATGGAGGGTCAACGCCTTGGGGACGCCGGACACCATGTCGAGCCCCTTGATCACCGTCGTCTCGGAGAAGCCGGGGAAGGCGTTCCCTATGTTCACTTTTATCTGTTCGGCCGTGGGCTCCCCGATCAGCAGGTTGTACTTGCGCTTCACGTATTGCAGGATGGCCTCGTCCATCTTGTCGCCCGCCACCCGCACCGACACTTCGGTCGTCCCGCCGCCGATGTCGACGATCATGTTGCCGGACGGCTCGGTGATCGGCAGGCCGGCCCCGATGGCGGCCGCAAGCGGCTCCTCTATCAGGTACACTTCCCTCGCCCCCGCGCTCTGGGCGGATTCGCGGACGGCGCGCCGCTCCACCTCGGTGCACCCGTAGGGAACGCAGATGATGATCCGCGGGCGGACCAGCGTGCGGTGCTTGATGAAGTAGCGAAGCATCGCCTCGGTCACCTCGAAGTCCGCGATGACGCCGTCCTTGATCGGGCGGATCGCGATGATGTTGCCGGGCGTGCGGCCGATCATCCGCTTCGCCTCGCTCCCCACCGCCAGCACCTTCTTCGCGCCCCGGATGTCCCTGTGGACCGCGACGCACGAAGGCTCGGAGCAGATGATCCCCTGCCCTTTCACGTATACCAGCGTTGTGGCAGTCCCGAGATCGATCGCGAGGTCGTTGGAAAACAGCCCTAACAGCTTATCGAAAATCATCCGTTCCCTCCGAATGTATTGAAAGTTCCTGGGGGTTGCGGGTTATCGTAGCATCTTAGCAAGCAGCCCCCTCCATTGCAAACGTTTGGCGGGAGCATTAATATAATTCGTTCGATATACATTCTTCCCCGGACAGGAGACCGACAGGCCATGCTAGACGTCCTCCGGCGAAACGCCGGCTCATGGGTCATAAAGATCATTCTTGGTTTCATCGCCGTCACCTTCATCTGGTGGGGAGTCGGGTCGTACTCCGAACGGGAAAGGGATGTGGCCGCGACGGTCGGCGAAACGAAGATCTCGATGGGCGAGCTTTCCGAGGCGATCGGCGGGCTGGAAAGAGTCTACCGGGACGTATACGGCGCCGCCCTTACCCCCGAGATGGCCAAGGCTCTCAATTTCCGGAAGCAGGCGATCGACACCCTGATCCAGAAGACTCTCATGCTCTCCGAAGCGAGGAAGCTCGGTCTGTCGGCCTCGGACGAGGAGGTGCAGCGGGAAATCGCGGCGACACCCGCCTTCCAGGTCAACGGGCAGTTCAACCCGGAACAGTACCAGGCCACCCTGAAATACAATCGCATCACCACTTCAGGCTACGAGGAATCCCGGCGCCAGGAGTTGACGATGAGAAAGATGGAAGGGCTGCTGGCCGCGGGCGCCCAGGTCCCCGAGAGCGAGGCGCGCGACCTCTTCCAGATGACATCCCGCAAGGTGCGGCTCCTGGTCGTCTCCGCCGACCCGGAAAAGATCAAGGGGGTCGCCTCGCCCACGGAGGGTGAGATAGCCGCCAGGTACGAACAGGCGAAGGAGAATTATCGGATCCCCGCCCGGGTGAAGCTCCTCGCGGCCCGCTTCGATCCCGCGTTCTTCGCCAGGGACGCAACGGTTACCGAGGCAGAAATACGCGCCTTCCACGAGGGTAACTCCGACAGGTTCCGGGACGAGGAACAGCGGCTCGTTTCGCAGATCTACCTCCCCTATACGAAGAAAGACAAGGAGGTCGTGGCGAACAATGCGGCGGAGCTTCTCGTGGAGGCCGGAAAGGGAAAAGCGGAGTTCGAAAGACTCGCGAAGAAGCATTCGAAGATGAAGACCGGGGAATCCTGGACGCGGCGCACCGATGCAAAGCCGGAGGTGGCGGCTCCCCTCTTTTCCGCGGCGGTGGATTCGGTCGTGGGGCCGATAGACGTTGGGGGCGGCATCCTGCTGGTCCGCGTCAACCGGATCCGGTTCTCCGAGAACCTGCCCCTCTCCCAGGTGAGGGACCGTGTTGTCGCCCTGCTCAGGCAGGAAAAGGGAAAGGACGTCGCCGTGATAAAGGCCTACGAGGCGCACACGAAGGTGTCGTCGTCGAAGGACCTTAAAGGCGCCTGCGCAACATACGGGATCTCGCCCGCTGAAACCGGCTGGATCGCCGATTCGAAGAATGAAAAGATTCCCCCCGCCGTGCTCCAGGAAGCCCTGCTCCTGCCGGTCGGAGAGATCGGTCCGGTCAAGACGGTCGGGGACGTCCACTACCTTTTCCAGGTCGCCGCCAAGGAAGAGTCCCGCATTCCCGGGCCGGCCGATGTGCGCGACAAGATCGCCATTGACGTTTCACGCGGGAAAAAGCGTGCGGCCGCCCAGGCGGAGCTGGAGAAGATCCTCGCGGGAGCGAAAAACGCCTCCGAGCTTGCGCTGGGCGCGAAAAAAGCCGGCCTGCCCGCGGTGACCACCGCGTTGTTCTCCCCCCTTTCCGATCCTCTTCCGGAAGGCTTGCCGCCTTCGGGCGAGGCGAGGAAAACCCTTATGTCCCTTTCGCTGAAGGCACCCGTGCTCGGCAAGGCCATCGATGCATCCGGCAGGTTCCTCGCGGTTGCCCTCGCCGACGAACGGAAGGCGGATGAAAAGGAGTGGGCTGCCCGCAAGGAGGCCTTCCTGCGGGGCGCGGTCGAGCAGAAGAAAGGCCGGATGATCGCCGCCTATCTCGCCGAGCGCCGTGCGAAGGAAAAGGTCACCATCAACCCCGAAGTACTGAAATAACCTATGCCGCCGCGCCGGCAACGCCATTTCGCGCCGGTGTTGCCATCGCGAATCGCCCTTTTCCTCTGCCTCCTGGCCGGGGTTCCCGCACTGGCGCAGGAGCACGTCAAGGTCGTCGAAATAGTGGACGGAGACACCGTGCGCGTCCAGGCAGGACGTGAGACAAGCACGGTACGCCTGATCGGCATCGACACTCCGGAGCGATCCCATCCATCGAAACCGAAAGAGTTCCAGGCGGACGAGGCAGCCGTGTTCCTGGCTTCCCTGTGCGGCGGGAAAACCGTCAGTATGGAGCGGGGCGACGAGGATACGGACCGCTACGGCAGGCTTCTGCGCTACCTCTTCCTGCCTCCCCCCGACGGCAGGCTGGTCAACATGGAGATGGTGCGCCATGGGTACGCCAGGGTCTATCGCCGTTTCCCCTTCTCCCGGGAAGCCGAGTTCTCCGAGGCGGAAGAGCGGGCGCGAAGCGAAGGAAAAGGGATCTGGCAGGAAGGCGGGATGGCTGAAGCGCGGTGGGTGCGCGAAAAGGGCGTCCCGGGAGTGGAAGTTCTCCCGCTGGGCGGTGAAAATTACGCCGTCGTATGCGGAGGGATGGCGAAGTCCGGCGTCGGACGCAACGAACTGGGAAAGGTCACCCAGGAGATCCTTCGCCTGCGGGCGGATAACTCGGACAGCGACTTCGCGCGCGTGGCGAGGGAGGCGGGGTTCCTGCCGCTTGCCTCCGGAAGCCCGCGGTCCGCGGCACGCCCTGAGGATTCCGTTACGCCCCCCGGCCAGGGTCCTCTCGCTCAAGGCGTCGTTTCATGGGAAGAGGCCCACCGGCACGTCGGAGAGGAAGTTGCAGTGGAGGGGAAGCTGGTGCGTACCCACCGGGGAAAGAAAGCGCTCTTCCTTAATTTCCATCCCAACTGGAAGAAATACATCACCGTGGTCGTCCTCGGGAGGGACATCAGCCGCTTCCCGCACGAGCCGGAGACGTTCTACAGGGGGAAAACGGTCCGGGTTGTCGGCAAGGTATCCATCTACAACGGA
>JAENIX010000178.1 GCA_016844415.1 Actinomycetota bacterium
GCGCGAGGCCCGGATGGCGTCCTCGAAGAACATCTCGTAGAAGTCGCCCATCCGGAAGAACAGGATGCAGTCCCGGTAACGGGACTTGATCTCCACGTACTGCCGCATGGCGGGGGTAAGCTGCAAGGAGGTCAGGGCGAAAGGATTGCGAAGCGGGCGGAGAGTCGCACATGCGTTTCCTGAAGGGATTCGGGCAAAACACGCGTCGACTGGACCGCGGTCATGAAGTTGGTGTCCCCTCCCCACCGCGGAACTATGTGCACATGGAGATGGTCCTCGATCCCCGCCCCCGCCGCCTTCCCGATGTTCATTCCAACGTTGAATCCCTGCGGGGAGTACTCCTCTTCGAGCGCCCTGGTTCCCAGCGCCACGAGGGACATCAGCTCCGCGAGCTCCTCCCGCGAGAGGAGGGACAGGTTCGCGACATGACGTCGCGGGGCGACGAGGACGTGGCCGTTGTTGTAGGGGTACAGGTTGCAGATAGCCAGGGTGAGAGGATATATCCCCAGTATAAGCCGCTCCGGATCGCCGCGATCATCCTCCCCGGCGCAGAAAATGCACCGGGGGGCCGCCCCGCCGGAATTTCCCCGGCGGATATATTCCATCCGCCACGGGGAGAACATTCTGTCCATCAGGCGGTCAGACGTTTACCAGCTCCCGGAGTTCCTTGCCGACCTTGAAGAAGGGGATTCGCTTCTCCGGGATCGACACCTTCTCGCCGGTCTTGGGGTTGCGTCCCTCCTTCGCACGACGGACGCGCACGGTGAAGCTGCCGAAGCCGCGGATCTCGATCTTCTCCCCCTTCTGCAGTGCGTCCTTCATCTGGAGGAAAACAGTGTCCACGATGACTTCGCACTCCTTCTTCGTAAGTGTCGTGACCTGTTCTGACAGTTTCTGAACGAGATCGCTCTTCGTCATTCCTTCATTCCCTCCGGGGGATTTTATTGTGCAAGGTAATCGATGCGCATGCGTGATTCGGTCAATTGTTCCCCGATTATACTTTTCGCCTCTTCCTTTAGCAATTCAAGTATGGAGAACTTTTTCCTGGGCGGGGTCACCACTCGGGGCTCTCCCTCGATCTTGGCCATCTTCCCCGCTTCCTCCACCGCGTCCTCCAGGTTCCCGAGGGCATCCACCAGGCCCAGCGCCTTGGCCTGCTCCCCCGAGAAGATCCGTCCGTCGGCTATCTTCATCACCTTCTTCCGGTCCATCTTCCGACCTTCAGCCACGGCCCCGACGAACTGGAGGTGGACGTTCTCAATGACCTCCTGGAGGAGCTTCCGCTCCTCAGGCTTCATCTCGCGCATGGGGGAGCCGATGTCCTTGAAGGCCCCGCTTTTCACCACCATTCCCTTCAGGCCGATCTTCTCGATCAGGTCCTTGACGCTTACGAACTGCATGATGACGCCTATGGAGCCGGTGATCGTCCCCGGATTGGCGAATATCTTGTCCGCCGCGCAGGCGATGTAGTAGCCGCCGGAGGCGGCGAGCGCCCCCATCGAGGCCACGACGACCTTTTTCCCCTTGAGCTTCCTCACTTCCGAGTAGATCTCCTGCGAGGGGCCCACCCCGCCGCCCGGGGAATTGATGCGCAGGATGATCGCCTTCACTCGGCGATCAGGCCGGTGATCGGCAGGACCGCCACCTTGTCCCCGGACCCGAAGGACATGCCGTCCATGCGGGAGAGGAGGCCGAGCAGCAGGAAAAAGCCTGCGAAGACGATCACGATGATTGCGCATCCGCGCAGGAACGGACGGCGGCCCGGCTGCGCGGGAAGGGATGTTTCCATATTCATATGCGGACCGGCGTCACTCGCTGTTGATTTTCAGCTTCGCCCGAAGCGCTTCCCCGAGAACGGTCAGGTTCTCCGCGGCCATGTACGTTTCCATGCTTCTCCGCTCCACGTCGTCCTGGTAGGCGCGTATGGAGAGGGAGATCTTCTTGTTCGCTCGGTCTACCGATAGCACGACCGCGCCCACCTCGTCCCCCGCCTTGAAAATGGAGCCGGGGCTGTCGACTTTCTCGCGGGAGAGCTCCGAGATGTGCACGAGCCCCTCGACGCCGTCGGCCAGCTCGACGAACACGCCGAAGTCGGCGACGCGGGTCGCCTTCCCGCTGACGGCATCGCCTTTCTTGAAGCGGGTCTCGATCCCCGTCCAGGGATCCAAAGTGAGGTGCTTGATGCTCAGCGAGAACTTCTGGGCATCGGGGTCGATCTTAAGGACGCGGGCCTGCACCCTGTCCCCCTTGCGGAACATCTCCGAGGGATGCTTCACCCGCTGGTTCCAGGAGATGTCGGACACGTGGACCAGGCCGTCGATCTCGCAGCCGACGTCGACGAAGACTCCGAAGTCGGTGATGTTCTTCACAGCGCCTTCAACCGTTGAGCCCTCGGGGTGCTTCGCGCGAAGGTCGTCCCACGGGTTGGCGAGAAGCTGCTTCAACCCCAGGGAGATTTTCTTGTGCTCCTTCTCGACCCTGAGGATGACCACTTCAGCGGCGTCTCCCGGCTTGAGGACATCCGATGGGTCCCGAAGCTTCTTGCTCCAGGACATCTCGGAGACGTGCAGCAGCCCCTCGACCCCCTCCTCGAGCTCGATGAAAGCGCCGTACTTGGTGATGTTGGTCACGCGCCCCCGGCACCGCCCCCCCGCGGCATACCGGTTTTCTATGTCCAGCCATGGGTCCATCTTCATCTGCTTGAGGCCCAGTGAGATCCGTCCCTTCTCCCGGTCGAAGCGTATGACCTTCACCGAAAGCTGGTCGCCCACCTTGCACACGTCGGATGGATGGGTCACCTTGCCGTAGCTCATGTCGGTGATGTGCATCAGGCCGTCAAGGCCCCCGAGATCCATGAACACGCCGTAATCGGTGATGTTCTTCACCCGTGCATCGACGGTGTCCCCTTCCTTGATCCGCTCGAGGATCCCCTTGCGCTGGGAATCCCGCTCCTCTTCCATCGCCGCGCGGCGCGACACGACCACGTTGGCCTTCTTCCGGGAGAACTTCAGTATCCTGAAATTCCCGGTTATCCCTACCACCGCTTCGTTGTCCCGCACGGGTCGTATATCCACCTGGCTTCCGGGAAGGAACGCCTTGACGCCGATATCGACCGTGAACCCCCCCTTGACCTTCGCGACGATGGAGCCGGGGACGGTCGTTCCGTCGTCGAACGCCTTCTGCAGGTCGTCCCACACGCGGATCTTGAGCACCTTGGAGCGGGAAAGCAGGACGAAGCCCTGCTCCGGGTCGTACCGCTCCACCATGATGTCGATGCGCTTGCCGGGCGACAGGGCGGCGATCTCTTCCGGCGGCAGCTCGGAGAGAGGGAGCATGCCTTCCGATTTCCGGTTGATGTCGACCGCGACGTATTCCTTGAGGACCTTTATGACCACCCCGTGGATGATCTGCCCTTCCTCGGGGACCTCGATGCTTTCCTCGTACAGCTTCGCGAAATCGTCCTCGCTCTTCATACCCGTGGATCCGCCGGCCGCCGCTCCGTCATCCGCCACGGGGGGCCGGTCCGTTTGGTTCACTCTGTCGTCCATTGGATGCTCCTCGGCAGAAAGTATCTCGCCTCCCGACAATATGGATCAATCCGTAAAACTAAGGTTGAGGAATTACAAATTCTATCATTGATAGTAGGAAACCTGAATTTTTTCTTCTTTCCAGATAGTCCGGATCCTGCCCACCAGCTCCTCGATGATCCACTCCGGAGTGGAGGCGCCCGCGGTCACGCCGGCGCAGGAAACACCCGAAAGCATCTCCGAAGAGAGCTCCGCCGCAGTCTCGATGTGGCTGGTCCGGGGATTGAATTCGCTGCAGATTTCGGCCAGACGCCGCGTATTTGCGCTGTTGTAGCCCCCGAGAACGATCATCGCGTCCGCCTTGCGCGCCACGGCCACGGACTCTTTCTGGCGGAGAACGGTGGCGTGGCAGATGGTGTTGTAAACCCGAACTTCCGGGATTATTTTCAGCGCCACCGAAACGAACTCCATCATGTTTTCGAAAGACTGGGTGGTCTGGGCGACGATCCCCGCCTTGCGGATCCCCGACGACTCGCGCAGGTCGGCCAGGGAGGTGATCGTGGGCGTGCCGGCCTCGATGTAGCTGATTATGCTCTTGACCTCCGGGTGGTTGGCGTCTCCGACGACGATCACGGCGTACCCCTCGCGGCTCAGGGACCGGGCGTGCTCCTGGGCCTTTTTCACGAAAGGGCACGTGGCGTCGATGATCCTGACCCCCTTGGCGGCCAGCGCTTCACCGTCTGACCGGGTGATCCCGTGCGAGCGGACGATGACCTTCCCGCATGCGATCTCGTCCACGGATTCGACCACGTGCACGCCCTTCTTCTCCAGCTCCTCCACCGCCTGCGGGTTATGGATGAGGGGCCCCAGCGAATTGATGGGCTGGCGGCCCGCCCCACCCTCCTCGTCCGCCGCCTTGCCGGCCGTTTCGTTGGCGATGGAGATGGCCCGCTTGACGCCGAAGCAGAAGCCCGCGCTGCTCGCTATGATGATCCGCTTCACCGGCTATAGCCCTTTCCTCGCGCCGCCGGGAATATGACGCAGTATTTGCTCGACCACCTCGTCCACGGAAAGCGTCGTGGTGTCGATGTAGACCGCGCCTTGAGCCATGCGGAGAGGGGAATTATCGCGCGTGCTGTCCTGGATATCGCGCTGGAGAACCTCGCGCAGAACCTCCTCGAACGGCTTTCTTTCCCCCGTCACCCACTCAAGGTAGCGGCGCCTCGCCCGGACGGCTGCAACCGCATCCAGGAAAAACTTCGCCTCCGCGTCGGGAAAAACGACGGTCCCGGTGTCGCGGCCTTCGAGCACCACTCCGCCGCCCTCCCCCAGTATCCGCTGGAGATTCACCATCGCCTCCCGCACCTGCCTGTGGACCGAGACCTCGGATGCCCCCAGGCTGATCCCGGGGGTCCGGATCGCTTCACCCACATCCTCGCCGGAAAGCGTGACCCGGAGATCTCCCTCGCCCTCCCCGGCGAACGCAAGATCGAGCTCCGCGCACATGCGGCCGAGCCGCGCGCCGTCGGACCAGGAAATCCCCGCTCTTTGGGCGGCGAGCGCGCAGGCCCTGTACATCGCCCCCGTGTCCAGCCTCGTCAGCGAGGCGCGTTCGGCCAGCCGGCTGGATACGGTGGTCTTCCCCGAGCCCGACGGGCCGTCGATCGTTAT
>JAENIX010000179.1 GCA_016844415.1 Actinomycetota bacterium
CTTGCCGAAAGCTCGAGCTTCTCGAGCGCCAGCAGCCGGTCCCGGATCTCGGCCGCGCGCTCGAAATCCAGCTTCTTCGCCGCCCGCTCCATCTCCTTCCGCAGCTTCCGAAGCGTTTTCGCCAAATCCTCGGCCGAGGAGAATCCCCACTTCTCCTCGGCGTCCACGGTGACGTAATCCGCTTCGCAGAGCTGCCCGATGGGGGCCGCGATATTCTTCTTCACCGTTTCCGGCGTGATTCCGTGCAGCTCGTTGTACTTCCCCTGCTTGACGCGGCGCCGATCCGTTTCTGAAATCGCCTCGCGCATCGAATCCGTCATCCGGTCGGCGTACATTATCACCTTGCCTCCGACGTTCCGGGACGCGCGCCCGAACGTCTGGATGAGCGAGCGCGCCGACCGTAAAAACCCCTCCTTGTCGGCGTCCAGGATGGCGACAAGGGAGACCTCCGGCAGGTCAAGTCCCTCCCTAAGTAGATTGATCCCTATGAGGACGTCGAACTGACCGAGGCGCAGGTTGCGCAGGATGTTCATCCGCTCCACGGTTTCTATATCGGAGTGAAGGTACTGCACGCGCACCCCCTGCCCCTCGTAGTGCTCGGTCAGGTCTTCCGCCATCCTCTTTGTGAGCGTCGTCACCAGGACGCGCTCCCCCGCCTCCGCCCTTGCGCGGATCTCGCGGAGCAGGTCGTCCACCTGGCCGCTCGCGGGCCGCACATCCACCCCCGGATCGACCAGCCCTGTCGGCCTGATGATCTGCTCCGCCACCGCCCCGCCGCTCTCCTTGAGCTCGTATCCTCCCGGGGTCGCGGAAACAAAGACCGTCTGTCCGACGGTGGCGCGGAACTCCTCGAACCGCAGCGGCCGGTTGTCGAGAGCCGAAGGGAGCCGGAACCCGAAATCGACCAGCGTCTCCTTCCGGGAGCGGTCGCCGTTGTACATGCCGTTCAGCTGGGGGACCGTGATGTGGGATTCGTCGATGAAAGTCAGGTAGCCGCCGGGAAAGTAGGAAAGGAGCGTGTGCGGAGGCTGGCCGGGCTTCCTGCCATCGAGGTGGCGGGAGTAGTTTTCGATCCCGCTGCAGAACCCCATCTGCCGGATCATCTCGAGGTCGTAGGTCGTCCGCTGCTTCAAACGCTCCGCTTCCAGAATCTTCCCTTGCGCGGAAAGGATATCAAGGCGCTCCGCAAGCTCCGCCTCGATCCCCGCGACTGCGCGCGCCAGGTGATCCTCCGGCGTTACGTAATGGCTGGCCGGGAAGATGACCGTCTCCCGGACGTCGTGCAGGCGCGTTCCACGGAGCGGGTCCACGTACCGGATCCGCGAGACCGTGTCCTCGTCGAATTCGATGCGCAGGACGCGGTCCTCCTCGTACGCCGGGAACAGTTCCACCGCGTCGCCGCGCACCCGAAATGTCCCCCGGTGGAAATCGATGTCGTTCCGCTCGTACTGGATGTCCACCAGGCGGCGAAGCAACTTGTTCCTCGGGAAGACCGCCCCTTCCGTGACGCGCACGGTCAGCCGGTTGTAGAATTCCGGGGAGCCCAGCCCGTAGATGCATGAAACGGACGCGACGATTACGACGTCGGTCCGCGTCATCACCGATCGGGTGGCGCCATGCCGCATCTTGTCTATCTGCTCGTTGATGGACGAATCCTTTTCTATGAAGGTGTCTGTCTGCGGAATGTACGCTTCAGGCTGGTAGTAGTCGTAGTAGGAGACGAAATACTCGACTGCGTTTTCGGGGAACAGCTCCTTGAACTCCGAATAAAGCTGGGCGGCGAGAGTCTTGTTGGGGGCGATGACAAGCGCCGGGCGGTTCGTCTCGGCAATGACGTTGGCCATCGTGAACGTCTTGCCGGAGCCGGTCACCCCAAGCAGGACCTGACGGCTCAGCCCCGCGGCAAGGCCGTCGACCAGCTTACGGATCGCATCCGGCTGGTCTCCCGAGGGAGGGAACGGCGATTTCAGGCGGAACCGGTTCTCCAATGCGCAGACCCCCTCCTCAGATTATACGGCGATGCATCGAGGGATCACTGATGGAAGATATCGCAACTCGCGGCCCCAATAGCCGATATATTTGTATAGACAGTAGGCATATTTACCGTTATTCTGCCGGCTATGTATGCACGCCATTATGCCGTGCCCGAACGGTCGTTCTTCCTGTTCGGCCCGCGTGGCACCGGCAAGACAACGTGGTTGCGTCAGGTTTTTCCGGATGCGCTCTGGTTCGACCTCCTTCGGACCGGGACGTTTCTCGCGCTGACCCGGCAGCCCGACTCCTTCCGCCAACAGGTCCTGGCCCGACCGAAAGGAAGCTGGGTGGTGGTTGACGAAGTACAGCGCCTGCCGGTATTGCTGAACGAAGTGCATGCGCTCATCGCCGAGTACGGGCACGCCTACTCGTTCGCGCTTAGCGGTTCCAGCGCCCGCAAACTCAAACGTCTTGATGTGAACCTGCTGGCCGGGCGGGCCATCAATCGTCAATTCTTTCCCCTGACGGCCGCTGAGCTGAACTACAACTTCGATCCGGAACATGTTCTGCGATTCGGGTTGCTCCCGCAGATTCAGGCGGAGCCCGACTTCGCCCTGGATTCGTTGGACGCCTATGTGACGAACTACATCCGTGAGGAGATCCAGCAAGAAGCGCTCGTGCGAAATCTCGATTCCTTTTCGCGTTTTCTTGAGATTGCGGCGTTGATGAACGGGCAGATCGCCAATGTGGCGGGGATCTCCCGCGACGCAGCCGTGGCCCGGCCGACCGTGCAAGGTTACTTCGCCACGCTGGTGGACACCCTGATCGGGGTCTGGGTGCCTGCCTGGCGAAAGCAGACAAGGGTCAAGGAAGTTGCCAGCCCGAAATTTTACCTATTCGATCCGGGCGTCGCCCGGGTGCTGGCGGGCCGTTTGCGGGAGCCTCTTGAGGGAGTGGAGCGCGGCTTTCTGCTCGAGACCTGGATACTGCACGAGTTGCGCGCGGCCATGGCAAGACTCAACGTCGGCGGTCAGATCAGTTACTGGCGGACGCCGAGCGGCAGCGAGGTGGACTTCATCTGGACTCGTGCCGGTCATGCCGTGGGGTTCGAGGTCAAGGCCGCAACCAGGTGGAAGAAGGAGTATGGCGTCGCGCTGAAAAGTCTGATCACCGGGGGAAATATAAACGCCGGCTTCGGCGTATATGCCGGGGCAGAGGAACTCAAGGATGGGCCGCTCCGCGTTTTCCCGTTGAAACGGTTCTTCGTTGAGTTAACGGAAGGGCGGCTGTTGCGCTGAAGCCGGTTCGACCTCCGAAACAGACGACCGGATCGGTTTCCAGGACCTCACGACGCAGACCTACGCCTTGTACTTCCAGGATGTGCCCATCTTGGAATCCTCAAGCAGGACGCCTCGCGCGTCTAGATCCTTGCGGATCCGGTCGGCCTCCGCGAAATCCTTCCGGGC
>JAENIX010000015.1 GCA_016844415.1 Actinomycetota bacterium
GACCAGATGTCCACCACCTTGTTGTAGCGTTCGCCGTTCGTGATATGCCCTTCCCTGTACTGCTCGTCGACCGACTCGACCTTGGCGGTCGCCTTATCCAGCAGCTTCCCCTTGTCCTGCGGGATCTTCATGTCATTGATGCAGATCGAAAGACCCGACAGGGTGGCGTACTTGAACCCCAGTGTCTTCAGCTGGTCGGCGAGGATGACCGTCGCCTTCTGCCCGCAGCTTCGGTAAGCGATGTCGATAAGCTCCGCAAGGTCCTTCTTCTTCATGATCTTGTTCACGTATTCGAACGAAACCTCGCGCGGGACGATCTCGTATAAAAGGACGCGGCCCGTCGTCGTTTCCACGTGCTTTCCGTTCACCCTCACTCTGATCGTTGTCTGGAGCTCGACCTCGCCGGCGTCGAATGCGATCCGCACCTCCTCGAAACAGGAGAAAAGCTTTCCTTCCCCCTTCCTACCCTCCCGCGAGCGGGTCAGGTAGTAGATCCCAAGGACGATGTCCTGCGTCGGGCTGATCACCGGTTTACCGTGCGCGGGGGACAGGATGTTGTTGGTGGACATCATCAGGACACGCGCTTCCATCTGCGCCTCGATGGACAGCGGGACGTGCACCGCCATCTGGTCCCCGTCGAAGTCGGCGTTGAACGCCGTGCACACCAGCGGATGGAGCTGGATCGCCTTCCCCTCGATCAGGACCGGCTCGAACGCCTGGATGCCAAGCCGGTGCAGCGTGGGCGCCCGGTTGAGCATCACCGGGAGCTGCCGGATCACCTCGTCCAGCGCGTCCCAGACCTCCCGCTTCTCCTTCTCCACCATCTTCTTGGCGGCCTTGATCGTGGTCGCGTGTCCCGCTTCCTCGAGCTTGTTGAAAATGAACGGCTTGAACAGCTCGAGTGCCATCTTCTTTGGGAGCCCGCACTGGTGGAGCTTGAGCTCGGGGCCGACGACGATGACCGACCGCCCGGAGTAGTCCACCCTTTTCCCGAGGAGGTTCTGGCGGAACCTGCCTCCCTTCCCCTTCAGCATGTCGGAAAGGGACTTGAGAGGCCGCTTGTTGGATCCCGTGATCAGCTTGCCGCGGCGGCCATTGTCGAACAGCGCGTCCACGGCCTCCTGCAGCATCCGCTTCTCGTTGCGGATGATGATCTCCGGGGCGGACAGGTCAAGCAGCCGCTTTAGCCGATTGTTGCGGTTGATGACACGCCGGTACAGGTCGTTGAGGTCCGAAGTGGCGAACCTGCCTCCGTCCAGGGGAACGAGGGGGCGGAGGTCCGGCGGCAGCACCGGGATCACGTTCATGACCATCCATTCGGGGCGCTGTCCGCTGTCCCGGAACGCCTCGATGATCTTGAGCCGCTTCGAGATTTTCTTCTTCTTCGCTTCCGAAGCGGTCTCCGCCATTTCCCCGCGCAGCTCATCGGACAGCTTTTCCAGCGAGAGCGTCGAGAGGATCGTCTGCGCCGCCTCGGCGCCCATGCCGGCCTTGAAACCATCCCCGAACTCTTGCCGCTTCTCCCGGTATTTCGCCTCCGTGAGTATCTCCAGCAACTGGAGATCCGTATTGCCCGGATCGGTGACGATGTACTTCTCGAAATAGATGACCCCTTCAACGTCCTTCATCGGCATGTCGATTATGGTGGCGATCCGGCTCGGAAGGCTCTTGAGGAACCATATGTGGGCAACCGGCGATGCAAGCTCGATGTGCCCCATTCGCTCGCGTCGGACTTTCTGCTGGATCACTTCGACGCCGCACTTCTCGCATACGATCCCGCGGTGCTTCATCCGTTTGTACTTGCCGCAGTTGCATTCGTAGTCCTTGATGGGACCGAAGATCTTCGCGCAGAAAAGGCCGTCACGCTCGGGCTTGAAGGTCCTGTAATTGAGCGTTTCGGGCTTTTTTACCTCACCATGCGACCACTTCTTGATCTGTTCGGGTGAAGCGATTGAAATCCGGATGCCCGAGAAGAAAAGGGGATCCTTCGGTTTTTCGGCTCTTGTAAAAAGATCTTCCAAGGGGTTCCTCCCGTATGGATACCTTTGAAAAGTTTGCTACTTCCCTTCCACGCTGATCAGCTCGACGTCCAGCCCCAACGCCTGAAGCTCCTTTATGAGAACGTTGAAGGATTCAGGAAGACCCGGCTCCAGGGAGAAGTTCCCCTTCACTATGGCTTCGTACATGCGGGCCCTTCCCGGCACGTCGTCCGATTTCACCGTGAGGAACTCCTGCAGCGTGAAGGCAGCCCCGTACGCCTCGAGCGCCCACACCTCCATCTCCCCGAGCCGCTGGCCGCCGAACTGGGCCTTCCCGCCCAGAGGCTGCTGGGTAACAAGAGAGTACGGCCCGGTCGAACGGGCGTGGATCTTGTCGTCCACGAGGTGATGGAGCTTAAGCATGTACATCGACCCTATGGTGACATCCTGCTGGAAGGGCTGGCCCGATCTCCCGTCGTACAGCTTCGTCTGTCCCGATTCCGGAAGACCCGCGCTCACCAGGTATTGCTTTATCTCCTGTTCAGTACACCCGCTGAATACGGGGGACGCAGTGAAAACTCCGCCGGAAAGACTGCGGCCCAGGTTCCGCACTTCGTCGTCGGACATATCTTTCAGATAGGCGGAGAACCGTTCCGAATTGTAGATCTTCGCCAGCCACTCCCTTACGGTTTTCGGGCTGAACGACTCCTCGACCAGCCGCCTGACCTGCTCTCCGAGGCCCCTCGATGCCCAGCCGAGATGGGCCTCCATGATCTGCCCCACGTTCATGCGCGACGGAACCCCGAGCGGGTTGAGAACGATGTCCACCGGCGTGCCGTCGGCGAGATAAGGCATATCCTCTTCCGGAAGCACCCGGGAGATGACGCCCTTGTTCCCGTGGCGGCCGGCCATCTTGTCGCCGACCGAGAGCTTCCGCTTCATCGCTATGTACACCTTGACCATCTTCAGCACGCCCGGCGGCAGCTCGTCGCCCTTCCGTATGCGGCCGATCTTTTCCTCGAATACCGCCCTCACGAGGCTTACCTGGTCCTGCGCGACCTGGTGGATCTCGTCCAGCCGTTCCTTTACTGCGGGATCATCTTCGACGGCGATCTGGTGCCACATCTCCCGGGGGATCTCCTCCAGGACTTCCTGCGTCAGCTTCTTCCTTTTGGCGAGGATGACCTCGCTCCGGTCTTCTCCCGTGAGCCTTGTGGCCGACGTCTTCCCAACCAGAAGGACCCGCATCTTCCCGTAGCCTGTCTCCAGAATGATGCGGATTTCGTCGTCCTGGTCCCTCAGGAGCCGGTCAAGCTCCTTTTCCTCCAGCGCCTGGGCCCTATCGTCCTTCTCGCCGCCCTTGCGGGTGAAAACCTTGGCGTCGATTACGATCCCCTCGATCCCCGGCGGAACGCGTAAAGAGGAGTCCTTGACGTCTCCCGCCTTGTCCCCGAAGATCGCCCTCAACAGCTTCTCTTCCGGAGAAAGCTGGGTCTCGCCCTTGGGCGTCACCTTTCCGACGAGTATGTCCATCGGCTTGACCCTGGCCCCGATGCGGATGATCCCGCTCTCGTCCAGGTCCTTCAACGACTCCTCGCTGATATTGGGGATGTCGGCGGTGATCTCCTCCTTGCCCAGCTTCGTCTCGCGGGCGATGCACTCGAACTCCTCGATGTGAATGGAGGTGAATATGTCCTCCTTGACGATCATCTCCGAGACAAGGATCGAGTCCTCGAAGTTGTACCCGCCCCATGGCATGAATGCCACGAGCACGTTCCGGCCGAGGGAAAGTTCCCCGTCGGATGTCGCGGGCCCGTCCGCTATGACCTCGTCCGCAGCGATCTGTTGTCCAAGTGTGACGATCGGCTTCTGGCTGACGCAGGTGTTCTGGTTCGAGCGGCGGAATTTAATGAGGTTGTAGATGTCCGCGCCGTACTTTCCCGTTTCGTCCGGCGTTTTGGGGCGTATCACGATCCGCCGCGCGTCGACCGATTCCACCACGCCATCGCGCAGGGCCGCGACCGCCGCGCCGGAATCACGGGCGACGACCGCCTCCATCCCGGTCCCGACCAGTGGCGGCTCGGTCCGCAGCAGCGGCACCGCCTGCCGCTGCATGTTCGATCCCATCAGCGCCCGGTTCGCGTCGTCGTGCTCCAGGAACGGTATGAGCGAGGCGGCTACGGACACGAGCTGGTTGGGTGAAACGTCCATAAGCGTCACCTCGGACGCGCGCACCATCGCGAAATCTCCACCCTTCCGCGCGATGACCGACTCCTGGGTGAATTTCCCGGTTCCGTCCACGGATGAGTTCGCCTGGGCGATGACGTGCCTCTCCTCTTCCATGGCGGAAAGGGTGACGATCTCCTTCGTGACGACGCTGTTTTTCACGACGCGATACGGAGTCTCGATGAAGCCGAACTCGTTGATCCGCGCGAAAGTGGAGAGCGACGCGATCAGGCCGATGTTCGGACCTTCCGGCGTCTCGATCGGGCAGATCCTACCGTAGTGTGTCGGGTGCACGTCGCGGACTTCGAACCCTGCCCTCTCGCGCGTCAATCCTCCCGGTCCCAGGGCGGAGACGCGCCTCTTGTGCGTAACCTCGGAAAGGGGATTGGTCTGGTCCATGAACTGGGAGAGCTGGGACGACCCGAAAAACTCCTTGATCACCGCTGAAACCGGCTTTGCGTTGATCAGGTCGTGCGGCATCAGCGTCTCGATGTCCTGGAGGCTCATCTTTTCACGGATTGCCCTCTCCACGCGGATCAGCCCCATCCGGAACTGGTTCTCGATCAGCTCGCCCACGGTCCTGACCCGTCGGTTTCCGAGGTTGTCGATGTCATCGGCCTCTCCGACCCCGTTCTTAAGGTTGATGAGGTACCGGATGACCCGCATGATGTCTTCCTGGCTCAAGACCGCCGTCTCCAGGTCGCCTTCATGGAAGCCGAGCTTGTGGTTCAGCTTGAGCCGCCCCACCCGTGAAAGGCTGTACCTCTCCGGGTTGAAAAACAGGTTCTGGAAGAGCGTCTCGGCGGCGTCCTTGGTGGGAGGGTCGCCCGGGCGCATCTTCTTGTAGATTTCCTTGAGGGCCTCATCGCGGGCCTTGATCTTATCTGTCGTCAGGCTTTCCCAGATCGCCCTGTCGGAGTTTTCGAGCGAAAACACCGACACGGTCTTGATCTTCTTCTCCCTGATTACGGCAAGCGCCTCCTCGTTGATCTGCTGTCCGCATTCAAGGATTAT
This sequence comes from Actinomycetota bacterium, assembly GCA_016844415.1. Classification (GTDB taxonomy): domain Bacteria; phylum Desulfobacterota; class Deferrimicrobia; order Deferrimicrobiales; family Deferrimicrobiaceae; genus JAENIX01. Next base: position 5,220 of record JAENIX010000015.1, read on the forward strand.
CTTCCCGTTGGCGGGATCGGCGATGTCGACGACGCTCACCTTGCGCAGGATCTCTTCAACCGGCAGTGATATGCGGCCGAAGGCGATGTCCGCGAACCGCTCGACACGCTTCTTCGATACCTTTATCCCCTTCTTGAAGGACACCTCGCCCGTCTTCGGGTGTCGCACCTCCACGGGCATCTTCAAACCGACCATCAGCTCGGGGCGGAACACTTTCGTGCAGCGATCGCCCTCGATGGTCATATCCTCGACTTCGTAGAATGACCGCAGCAGCTCCTCGGTGCTCTTTCCGAACGCCCGCAGCAGGACGGAGATCGGGAACTTCCGCTTCCGGTCGATCTTCATGAAAAGCATGTCCTTGTGGTCGAACTCGAAGTCGAGCCAGGAGCCCCTGTACGGGATGACCCGGGCGGAGAAAAGGACCTTGCCCGAAGCATGCGAGCGACCCTTGTCATGTTCGAAGAAAACTCCGGGCGAGCGGTGAAGCTGACTGACGATCACGCGCTCCGTCCCGTTGATGATGAAGGTTGCCCTCTCGGACATGAGCGGGATTTCCCCGAAGAAGACCTCCTGCTCCTTCACGTCCCGGATCGTGCGGGCGGTGGTCCGTTCGTCCACATCGAATATGACCAGCTGAACCGTCACCTTTATCGGTGCGGCGAAGGTCATCCCCCGCTCGCGGCACTCATCCTCGTTCCATTTTGGCGCGCCGATGGAGTAGGAAACGAATTCCAGCGAGGCGCGGCCGTTATAGTCCGTGATCGGAAAAATGCCCTTGAACACTGCCTGAAGCCCGGTGTCCTTTCGCTTTTCCATGGACACGTCGATCTGCAGGAACTCGTTGTAGGACTCTTGCTGAACCTGTATCAGGTTGGGTATTTCCAGGACCTTGTCTATTTTCGACAGGTCGACTCTTTTCACGCGATTGCTATAGTCCAGATAGGCCATCTTTTCACCCCGGGGGTACAGTCGATCGTTGAAGTGCCGGGGGGCGATTTACGCCCCCCCACCATCAAGCTAACGCAAGCGGAATCACTTGACTTCCGCCGTGCCCCCCACATCCTCGATTTTCTTCTTCAGGTCTCCTGCGTCCTTCTTGGCGATCGCTTCCTTCAGCGGCTTGGGTACCCCTTCCACCAGGTCCTTCGCCTCCTTCAGGCCGAGTCCGGTGATTTCACGGACGACCTTGATCACCTGTATCTTGTTTGCTCCGAATCCGGTCAATATCACGTCGAACTCGGTCTTTTCCTCTACCGCTGCCGCCGCGCCAGGCGCCGCCATCGCGACCGCCATGGCAGGAGCCGCCGCCGAAACGCCAAACCTCTCCTCGAGCGCCTTCACGTACTCGTGCAGCTCGAGAACCGTCAGTCCTTCCACCATCTTGATGAACTCTTCCTTGTTCATGGAACCCATTTGACTCCTCCCGTTATGCTTCCGTCTGTGTTTTGGATTGTTTTTCGTGGATGGAATTCAGCGCATACACCAGTTTCCGCTGCGGCCCCGAAAGCGCCTGCGCAAGGCGCGATATGGGCGAGGCGAGCCCGCAGGCGAGCCTTGCCAGGAGCACTTCGCGCGGCGGAACGTCCGCCAACACCTGGACGTCCGCGGCGGACAGCACCTTTCCATAGAAAAAGCCCGCCTTGATCCGGACTTTCGGACTTCCGCCCGCGAACTCCTTCATCGCCTTGGCGAGAGCCACGGGATCCCCGTGGGTCAAGGCCACCGCGGTCGGCCCCGTGAAGAACTCATCCAGCCGCCCGAAACCGGTGTCCTTCGCGGCCAGGCGCATCATGGTATTCTTTACCACCTTGAACTCGGCGTTCACCCCTCTCAGCTTCTTCCTGAGTGCGGTGATCTCAGCCACGGTGAGACCCCGGAACTCCGCCACGACGGCGCCTTTCTGGGCATCGATCGCCCTGCGCAGTTCCACGACGGTATCCGCCTTGCTTTTACTTTTCACTCGCGCATGCCCTCCTTCCGATAAGAGATTTGACCTCGATCGAAACCTCTGTCAAAGGCAGAGGGCGCGCGCGAGACAAATCGCCGATGCTTCGGCATCTTGCGGTTCCCCTTGTCTGCGCGGGACGGGCGGCTCTTCATTTCCGCCCCCTTCGTCACCCGACGGTGAACCCGCGGTCTTTGACAAAAGAAGTTCCCGAACAAAAAACCCTAACGCTGTTCCGCCTGCAATGCGCTCGCATTCACCCTGATCCCCACGCCCATCGTCGTGGAAAGGGCCAGAGTCCGGACGTATGTTCCCTTCGCCGCGGACGGTTTCGCCTTCATGATCGCCTCGAAGAAAGCCAGGAAGTTTTCACGTATCCTGTCCTTCCCGAAGCTGATCTTGCCGATCCCCGCATGCAGCGTCCCCGTCTTGTCCACCTTGAATTCAACCTTGCCGCCCTTGAGGTCCCTGACGGCCTTCGCGACGTCGAAAGTCACGGTGCCGACCTTCGGGTTCGGCATCAGCCCGCGTGGCCCAAGTATCTTCCCGATCTTTCCGACCGCGCCCATCATGTCGGGCGTCGCAACCGCCTTGTCGAAGTCCATCCATCCGCCCTGGATCTTGGCGACCATGTCTTCCGCTCCGGCGAAATCGGCGCCTGCCTCCCTGGCCTCTTTCTCCTTCTCTCCCTTGGCGAAAACCAGGACACGGATCGATTTGCCCGTCCCGTGCGGAAGAACGACGGATCCGCGTACCTGCTGGTCAGGATATTTCGGGTCCACTCCCAGGCGCAGCGCGACCTCCACCGTCTCGTCGAATTTCGCCCTGGCCGTATCCTTGAGCAGATCTAGCGCCTCTTCGAGAGAATACTTTGCCTCCCTGTTCACCTTCTTCCGTGCTTCCAGGTAGGTTTTTCCGCTTTTCGGCATTGCTCTCTCCCTTCGATGACCTTTGCTGCGGGCTTGCTAATAAACCTCCAGCCCCATGCTGCGGGCGGTACCTTCTATCGTCTTGATGGCGGCGTCCAGGTCCTTCACGTCGAGATCCGGCAACTTGAGCTTGGCGATCTCCTCCACCTTGTCGCGTGGGATGCGCCCGCATTTCTCGCGCTTGGGAGTCTTGCTCCCCTTCTCGAGCCCCGCCGCTTTCAGCAGCAGGATGGCCGCCGGCGGCGTCTTGGTGATGAAGGTGAAGGAACGGTCCGCGAACACAGTGATCACGACGGGGATTATCATCCCTTCCTGAGAACCGGTCTTTGCGTTGAACGTCTTGCAGAATTCCATGATGTTCACGCCGTGCTGGCCGAGCGCGGGGCCTACGGGAGGGGACGGGTTCGCCTTTCCCGCGGGAATCTGGAGCTTGATCTGCGCTACTATCTTTTTCGCCATGGATTCGTTCCCCTCCGATCAGCTTTTTTCGACCTGGGTGAAATCGAGTTCGACCGGCGTCGCCCTGCCGAAGATCGACACCAGGACGACCACCTTGCCCTTGTCAGCCTTGATGCTGTCGACGAGCCCGTTGAAATTCGAGAACGGCCCGTCGGTCACCCGCACGTTCTCCCCCTCGGCGAAGGTCACCTTGGGCTTTGGCTTCAGGCGCCCTTCCGCCATCTGGGACTTTATATCCTCCACCTCGGATTCCGGGATCGCCGCCGGGTTCTTGCCCCCGACGAATCCGGTCACCTTTGGGGTGTGGCGCACCAGGTGCCACGTGCGCTCGTCGAGATCCATATGGACCAGCAGGTAACCGGGGAAGAAACTGCGCGTCCCAGTCCGCTTCTTGCCCTTCTTCATCTCGACGACGGTTTCCGAGGGGATCATCACGTCCCCGAAACTCTCCTGCATCCCTTCCGCCTCGATCCGGTTCTGCAGGGATTCACGGACTTTCTTCTCATACCCGGAATAGGTATGGACTACGTACCACTGTTTCGGCATCTCTTCCTCTTGTGAGGGATTAGAAGCTCAGGACGGAATACACGATCCTGCCGAGCGCGTAATCCACCAGCCCCAGAAACAGGACGATGATCATGACGGTGAAGATGACGACCGCCGTCGAGGAAGCCGTTTCCTTCCTCCCCGGCCAAGTCACCTTCTTCATCTCCGTCTTGAACTCCTGGAGAAAGCCCGAAACTTTACGGACCATCCCCGAGCCGTCCGCCTTCGGCCTGCCTTCATCCGTCGCCGTCCGGGTCCCGGGCAGGCGCTCCAGTAACCTGTCTTTGATCGATCTAGCCATGTTTTACCGTCCTTCGCCCCTACTAAAAATGGCAGGCCAGGAGGGATTCGAACCCCCATCCCGCGGATTTGGAGTCCGCTGCTCTAGCCGTTAGAGCTACTGGCCTATCCCCCCGTTTACTTCGTTTCCTTGTGCGGCGTGTGTTTCCTGCACGTCGAGCAGAACTTTTTCAGTTCCAGCTTATCCGACATGGTCTTCTTGTTTTTCGTCGTGGTGTAATTCCGCATCTTGCACTCGGAACATGCCAGCGTGATTATGTCTCTCATTCCGTTCCCCGCTTCCGGTAGGGATTCCTACTCGATGATTTCCGAGACGACTCCGGCGCCCACCGTCCGGCCGCCCTCACGGATCGCAAAACGCAACTCCTTCTCCATCGCGACGGGA
>JAENIX010000016.1 GCA_016844415.1 Actinomycetota bacterium
TCTATCGGCCGACTTCCTCGCCGCCACCCAGCTGCTCGTGTACGTGGGGGGGATTCTCATCCTGATACTGTTCGCAGTCTTCCTCTCGAACCGCATCTCCGACGTGAAGCTCTCCAATCCTTCGCGCTTCCGGTGGCAGGCCGGGTTCGTCTGCCTTGCCCTCTTCGGCGTCCTGTCGTACACGTCGGTTTCGACCGTGTTCCCGGTGAAGCCCACCCTCTCCTACCAGCCGACCACCGCGGAGATCGGGGAACTGCTGATGACCCGGTACATGCTGCCGTTCGAAGTGGCTTCGGTGCTGCTGCTGGCCGCGCTGATCGGGGCGGCTCTCCTTTCCCGACCGGAAGGCCGGAGCGGGGCGGTCGCCGACATGGAGGAGCCGAAGTAATGGGCCTGGACAAGCTTCTCGTCATCTCCGCAGCGCTGTTCTGCTGCGGGCTCTACGCGATCCTGACGCGGCGCAACGCGGTCGCGGTTCTCATGGGTGTCGAGCTGATCTTGAACGCCGCCAACATCAACTTCGTGGCGTTCTCGTTCTACGTCTCCCGCGTCATCGGGGGGCAGATCTTCGCCGTGTTCGTCATCGTGCTCGCGGCGGCGGAGGCCGCCGTCGCGCTGGCCATCTTCCTGCGAATGTACGCCACGACGGGGACCGTCGAGGTTGACGCGGCCGACCATCTCAAGGGGTAGACATTGATCCGATACGCATACATCATCCCGCTCCTGCCGCTGCTGGCCTTCTTCGTCAACATCGCGGTAGGCAAGCGGCTTCCCCGGAAGGGGGACTGGGTCTCCATCGCCGCGATCGGCGCCGGTCTCGCCATGTCGATCGCGATCTTCTTCGAGGTCTTCCGGATCCACGACCCGAACTTCAAGTACCACGTCGTGTACCCGTGGCTCGACATCGGGGGGCGGTTCGTCGTCAAGGCGGGGATCCTCGTCGACAACATCACCGCCGTGATGCTCGTCGTGGTGACCGGCGTGTCCACCCTGGTCCACATCTTCTCCGTCGGCTACATGCACGGGGACCCGAGGTACAGCCGGTTCTTCGCCTATCTCTCCATTTTCTCGTTCTCGATGCTGGGGCTCGTCCTGGCGGAGAGCTTCTTCTTCATCTACATCTTCTGGGAGTTGGTGGGCCTGGCCTCCTATCTCCTCATCGGCTTCTGGTTCGAGAAGAAGTCGGCGGCCGACGCCTGCAAGAAGGCGTTCATCGTGAACCGGGTCGGCGACTTCGGGTTCCTGATCGGGTTCCTGATCCTCTTTGCCTCTACGGGCGTGCTGGGGTACGACGAGGTGTTCCAGGGGATCCGCGAAGGCAAGGTCGCCGGGACCCTGCTGACGCTGGCCGGGATCGGCATATTCTGCGGAGCGATCGGAAAGTCGGCCCAGTTCCCGCTGCACGTCTGGCTCCCGGACGCGATGGAGGGCCCCACGCCGGTCTCCGCGTTGATCCATGCGGCGACGATGGTCGCGGCGGGCGTCTATCTCGTCGGGCGCGTCTACCCGATCTTCACGCCGGACGCGTTCCTGGTCATAGCCTATATCGGCCTTCTGACCCTCTTCATATCGGCCACGATCGCCCTTACCTCCCGCGACATCAAGAAGGTCCTCGCCTATTCGACCTGCTCGCAGCTGGGCTTCATGATCATGGGGCTTGGCGTCGGCGGGTTCACCGCGGGGCTTCTCCACCTCACCACCCACGCGGCGTTCAAGGCGTGCCTGTTCCTGGGATCCGGATCGGTGATCCACGCGGTCCACAGCCAGGACATCTTCGAGATGGGCGGCCTCTGGAAGAAGATGAAGATCACCGCGGCCACCTTCATCATCGCCACGCTCGCCATCGCGGGGGTTCCGGGGTTCTCCGGCTTCTACAGCAAGGACATGATCCTGGCGGCGGCGCTCGAGTTCGGCATGAGGCATCCGCAGCACATGATCATTTTCGTGGTCACGCTTTTCACCGCCGGGATGACCGCCTTCTACATGTTCCGTCTGGTTATCCTCACCTTCTTCGGCAAACCGCGCGACCACCACAAGTACGACCATGCCCACGAGTCTCCGCCCAACATGTGGGTCCCGCTCGTGGTCCTTGCGACCCTGTCGTTCGCCTTCTGGTTCAAGACCCCGTTGGCGGAGAAGGGGTGGTTCGAGGTTATGGTGCCCAAGCCGGCATCGGCCGTAGTGACGGCCGCCGCGGTTCCCACGCATCCTGCAGGGGATCCCAAATCGGTGCACGATGCGGCGCATCGCGGCGTCCTTCCCGCAGGTGATCCGAAGGGGGACCACGATGCGCACCTGGCGCACAAGGCGCACACGATAGCGATGTACTCTTCCGTCGGCGTGGCGGGGCTGGGGATCCTCCTGGCGTTCGGAATATACATGCTCGGCTGGGTCGACCCCGACAAGGTTGCGGCGAAATATCCCCGACTGCACGACTTCCTTGTTAACAAGTGGTACTTCGACGAACTGTACGAGGCGACGGCGGTTAACGGGACGAAAGCCTTATCCCGCGCGCTCGGGTGGTTCGACCTGCACGTCGTGGACGGGCTTGTCAACCTGTGCGCGCAGATGGGAGTCTGGGCCTCGTCTTTGATCGGCAAGTTCGACAACGCCGTGGTCGACGGCGCGGTGAACGGCGTGGCGACCGTGACGATAGAAAGCGGCTCTTTCATCCGCAGGTTCCAGACCGGGAAGCTCCACCACTACGTGTTCATCCTGGCGGGCGGGGTTCTGATCATATACCTGGTGAAAGCTTTCTGACCCGAGGAGGTCATCCGTGGGGTTCATAGACAGACACATCTTAAGCCTGATGACGTTCCTTCCCCTGGCCGGCGCGGCGGTTATCCTCTGCATGCCCAAGGGGAAGGACAACATCGTCAAGACGATCGCGGCCGTGGCCTCGTTCCTCCCGATCCCGCTGGCGGTCAAGCTCTGGGGCGCGTTCGACCAGACGGTGGCAGGCGTGAATGTGGCGAACCAGTTCCAGTTCGTGGAGCATTACAGCTGGATCCCCTCGATAAACGTGGAGTACTTCATGGGGGCGGACGGCGTCTCGATGCCGATGCTCATCCTCACGGCGATCGTCTCCTTCCTTGCGGTGATCGGCTCCTGGGGGATCAAGAAGCAGATCAAGGGGTACATGGCGCTATTCCTCCTGCTCGAGACCGGCATGATGGGCGTCTTCGCGTCGCTCGACTTCTTCCTGTTCTACGTCTTCTGGGAAGTGATGCTCCTGCCGATGTACTTCCTCATCGGGATCTGGGGAGGGCCGCGGCGGGAGTACGCGGCGATCAAGTTCTTCCTTTATACGCTTCTGGGCTCGGTCCTGATGCTCATCGTCATGCTGGCCCTCTATTTCAACTCGATCAATCCGGAGACGGGCGGGCACACCTTCAACATGCTCCACTACATGCAGCAGTCGACCCACAACGCCTGGCTGAAAGGGTTCGACGTCCGGATCCTGCTGTTCCTGGGGCTGTTCATAGGGTTCGCGATCAAGGTCCCGCTGTTCCCGTTCCACACGTGGCTTCCCGACGCCCACGTCGAGGCCCCGACGGCGATCTCGGTCATCCTGGCGGGAATCCTCCTGAAGATGGGCACGTACGGGCTGATGCGGATCTCCTTCCCGATCTTCCCCGACGTGACGGTGTGGTTCGCACTCCCGATGGCCGTGCTGGGAACGATCAACATCGTCTATGGCGCCCTGTGCGCGATGGCGCAATCGGATCTGAAGAAAATGGTCGCTTACTCCTCGGTCAGCCATATGGGGTTCTGCCTGCTGGGGATGGCCGCGCTCACCCCGGCGGGGATGGTCGGCGCCTCCTTCCAGATGTTCTCCCACGGCATGATCACGTCCATGTTGTTCTTCCTGGTCGGCGTCGTCTACGACCGGGCGCACCACCGCGACATCGACGGGTTCGGGGGGCTGGGGGCGGTCGTGCCTGTCTACACCTTCTTCGTCACTGTGGCGTTCTTCGCGTCGCTCGGCCTGCCCGGCTTCTCCGGGTTCATCGCCGAGTCCATGGTCTTCATCGGGGCGTTCACGGCATTCAGGACGATCGTGATCATCGCCGCATTGGGGATCGTCATAGTGGCCGCCTTCCACCTCTGGGCGCTCCAGCGGGTGTTTCTCGGGCCGCTTAACCCCAAGTACGCCCAACTCGAGGAGATCAACGCCCGCGAGATCTTCTGCCTGACCCCGCTGGCGCTGATGACGCTGTTCTTCGGAGTCTACCCGATGCCGGTGCTCAATCTGATGAACACATCGCTCATCCGGCTCGTCGACGTAGTGAAGACGGTGATGTAGGATGCACCTGGGAAACTTCGCCAGCCTGACGCTTTTCCTGCCGGAGATGGCCGTCACGGCGACGATCCTCCTTCTCATCCTCGTGCATGTCGCGGGGAAGAACCGCCAGTCCGCGGCCCCCGCGCTGTTATCCCTGGCCGGGGTCGGGGCGGCGCTTCTCCTTGTCGCCCTCCAGCCCGCGTCGCCGGGCAGGTCCCTGTTCGAGGGGATGGTGGCGCTGGACGGCTTCGCCATCTTCTTCAAGGCGCTGACGGCGCTGGCTACCATCGTGGTGATCTTCATGTCGATGGAGAGCAGGGAGCTCGCCGGCAGAAGCCAGACCGAGTACTACATCTTCCTTCTGTCCGTGCTGCTCGGGATGTTCCTTCTCGCGGCGTCGACCGACATCGTGATGCTTTACCTGTCTCTCGAGCTCGTCTCGATCCCGTCGTACCTCCTCGCCGGCTACCTGAAAGGGAAGGAGTCGTCGACCGAGGCCGCCATGAAATACGTGGTGTACGGGGCCACCGCGTCGGGCGTGATGATATACGGCTTCTCGTTTTTGTACGGGCTGACTGGCACCACCCATATGGCGGAGATCGGCCGGGTGCTCGCGGCCGGAAAGGCCCCGCTGCCGGTATATCTCGCGGCGGTCATGGTGACGGTGGGGTTCGGGTTCAAGATCGCGGCGGTCCCGTTCCACATGTGGAGCCCGGACGTGTACGAAGGGGCCCCGACGCCGATCACCGCCTTCCTCTCGGTGGGGCCAAAGGCTGCCGGATTCGCGGTGCTGGTGCGGTTCTTCTACACGGTCTTCGCCTCACCCGACGCGGTGGCGGGGATGTGGAAGCTACACCCCTCCATCGACTGGACCCTGCTCTTCGGCGTCCTCTCCGCGGTGACGATGTCGGTGGGGAACCTGATCGCCATCAACCAGAAGAACGTGAAGAGGCTTCTGGCCTACTCTTCGATCGCCCACGCCGGGTACATGCTGATGGGTTTCGTCCTCCTGACGCCTGTGGGCCTCAAGGCGATCCTGTTCTACCTCGTCGTGTACCTGTTCATGAACCTGGGCGCCTTCTACGTCGTGATCCTCGTGGCCAACGGGACGGGAGGCGAGGACATCGCCAATTATTCCGGGCTGGGGATCCGCTCGCCGTTCGCCGCAGTTTCCCTTGCCGTATTCCTCTTCGCGCTTACCGGCATCCCGCCCTTCTCCGGTTTCATCGGGAAGGTCTATCTTTTCGCCGAGGTCATCAACCGGGGGGTGTACTGGCTGGCGGTGATTGCGGCGCTCAACAGCGTCGTTTCGTTGTATTATTACGCGCGTATAGTAAAGGTGATGTTTCTGGAGGATCCCCAGGAAACGACGGAGCTGCCGGTCCAGGCGTTTCCAAGGGCGGTGATCTCCCTTCTTGCGATCCCCACCCTTTTGCTCGGGATCTACTGGGAACCCGTGGCCCGGGTGGCCGCGAACTCCGTGAGGCTTCTGGCGTTTTGATTCCTTTCCCGGAAGGGGCGCCGTGCTGAACTTCGTGTCTTCCATAGATTTCTCGAACCCGTACTTCTCGGTCCTCATATTGCTGGTGATCGCACTTGCGATGTCGGTGGGATTCGTGTTCCTGTCGCAGGCGCTGGGTCCGAAACGGTACGACCGGGTCAAGTACAGCGTCTACGAGTGCGGGGTCGATCCCTTCACCACCGCTTCGGTGCGCATTTCGGTCAAGTTCTACCTGATCGCGCTGCTGTTCATCCTGTTCGACCTTGAAGCCGCGTTCCTCTACCCATGGGCGGTCCTCTTCCGGCAACTGGGGTGGTTCGGTTTCATAGAGATGGCCATATTCATCCTGATCCTCCTGGCGGGACTCGTATATGCCTGGAAGAAGGGGGCGCTGGATTGGCAGTAGAGAAGCAGGCAAAGGGCGGCGCCAAGGGTGGCGGATACGCTCTGACCACGCTCGAATCGATGATCGCGTGGGGGCGCAAGTATTCGATCTACCCCTTCACGTTCGCCACCGCGTGCTGCGGCATCGAGGTGATGGGGGCGTTCGGCACGCACTACGACCTGTCCCGGTTCGGGGCCGAGGTGGTGCGCTTCTCCCCACGGCAGGCGGACTTGCTGCTCGTCGCTGGGACCGTCAACTACAAGATGGCGCCCGTCCTGGTCCGCATCTACGAGCAGATGCTGGAGCCGAAGTGGGTCGTGGCGATGGGCGCGTGCGCGTCGTCGGGCGGGTTCTACAACAACTACACGGTGCTTCAGGGGATCGACAAGGTCATCCCCGTGGACGTGTACATACCGGGCTGCCCTCCGAACCCGGAGGGGATCATCGACGCAGTGGTGGCCCTGCAGAAGTTGATTGAAACGGGTGCCCCACGCGCCTCGGAGCGCTGGCCGATCAAGATCTGAAGACGGGCGGAAGATGACGGATCAACGCATAAGCATCGTGCTTGCAAAGCTGATCGAGAGGTTCGGCGGCGAAGTCGTTTCGACGCACTCCGACTTCGGGGACGACACGGCGCTCGTCCGACGGGAAAGAATCGTAGAGATCTGCGCATTCCTGCGCGACGACGCGGACTGCCGCTTCGACTTCGCGATGGACCTTACCGGCGTCGACTACCTGGGCGAGACGCCGCGGTTCGAGGTTGTGTACCACCTCTATTCGCTGAAGAACAGGCAGCGGGTGCGGATCAAGGTCCGGCTCGGCGAGGAGGACCCGGAGATCGACTCGGTGGTCCCTGTGTGGCCCGGAATCAACTGGTACGAGCGGGAGGCGTACGACATGTACGGGATAATCTTCCGCAATCACCCGAATCTGAAAAGAATTCTGATGTACGACGAGTTTGTGGGCCACCCGTTGCGCAAGGACTATCCGAAGACGAAACGCCAGCCCACGCTGGGGCCGGAAGAGTAAGGGAGCGATGGCGGATACCTTGATAAAAAGGAAAGCGGCCAGGATGCTCGACATGCAGGCCGAGCCGGTGATCCTGAACATCGGCCCGTCGCATCCCGCAACGCACGCCACCCTGCGCTTCATCGCGGAGCTGGACGGGGAGACCCTCCTCAAGCTCACCCCGGAGTTCGGCTATCTGCACCGCGGGTTCGAAAAGGAATCGGAGAACGCCACCTGGACGCAGGTTATCCCGTACACCGACCGGCTGAACTACGTCTCGCCCCTTATGAACAACGTCGGGTACGCAATGGCCGTGGAGAAGCTGTGCGGTATAGAGATCACGGAGCGGAGCAAGTACATCCGCGTCCTCATCTCCGAGATCTCCCGGATCATCGACCACATGGTGTGCATCGGCACGAACATGGTCGACCTCGGGGCGCTGACGAACTTCTGGTATTTCTGGAAACCGCGCGAAGAGGCGTACATGCAGTTGATCGAGCCGCTGACCGGGCAGCGGCTCACGACCGCCTACACGCGGGTCGGCGGGGCGATGTGGGACCTGCCGGAGGGGTGGGTCGAGAAGTGCCGCAACGTCTGCAAGACCTCGTTCCTGCCGGCCATCAAGGACGTAAACGCCTTGCTGACGAAGAACCGGATCTTCATCGAGCGGACGATGGGCGTGGGCCCGATCTCGAAGAACGACGCGATCGCGATGGGCTTCACCGGCCCGTGCCTGCGGGCGGCGGGAGTCCCTCTCGACCTGCGGAAGGACGAACCGTACCTGGTCTACGACCGGTTCGACTTCGACGTTCCCATCGGGGAACAGGGCGACACGTGCGACCGGTACATGGTTCGGATGGAGGAGATGCGCCAGTCGATCCGGATCATCGAGCAGGCGCTCGACCAGATGCCGGGCGGCCCGGTCAACATCGACGACACCCGCTACGTCCTCCCGGACAAGCCGCTGGTCTACACGACCATCGAAGCGCTGATGCAGCATTTCAAGTTCGTCATGGAAGGGATCCAGGTCCCCGCCGGAGAGGTCTACTCGGCCACAGAGGCGGCCAACGGGGAGCTGGGCTACTACATCGTGAGCAGGGGAGGCAAGGGACCGTACAAGATAAAGGTCCGGCCGCCCTGCTTCCCGCTTTTCCAGGGGATGCCGCTTTTGTGCGAGGGGCAGATGCTCGCCGACCTCATCGCGACGCTGGGAAGCGTCAACATCATCGCGGGGGAGCTGGACCGGTGAGCGTGGCCTTTTCCGATAGCGCGCGCAGGGAGTTCGATCGGCTCCTGACCCGGTATCCGGACAAGGAGGCGGTGATCCTGCCCGCTCTCTACCTGGCACAGGGGGAGTTCGGGTACGTCTCGAACGAGGCGATCGAGTATATTGCCGGACTTCTGGGGATCTCCCCGGCGCGGATAGAGGGCGTGGCGACCTTCTACACCATGTTCAACCGCAATCCGGTGGGGAAGTACCACGTGCAGATCTGCCGCAACATCTCCTGCTCGCTGTTGGGGGCGGAGCACCTGATCGAGCACGTATCGAAGAAGCTGGGGGTCCGGCCCGGGGAGACGACGCCGGACGGGAAGTTCACGCTGACCAAGGCGGAGTGCCTGGGGAGCTGCGGGACCGCCCCGGTGATGCAGGTCAACGACGATTACCACGAGAACCTGACCGAGGAGAAGATCGACGCCCTCCTCGACCGGCTCCCGTGACGAAGGGCGGCGCTTAAGACGATGGAAACGGTCTTAACCACCCATTTCGCCAACGAGCGGTACCGCCACGTGGATACATACGTGGAGCTGGGAGGATACTCCGCGCTCCGCAAGGCGCTCGCGATGGAGAAAAGCCAGATCGTCGACGAGGTGAAGAAGGCGAACCTGCGCGGCCGCGGCGGCGCAGGCTTCCCGGCCGGGGTAAAGTGGGGATTTCTCCCTAAAGACCTCTCCCGCCCGCGGGTCCTGGTGATAAACGCGGACGAGGGCGAGCCGGGGACGTTCAAGGACCGGGAGATAATGAGGCGTGCGCCGCACATGCTCCTGGAAGGGATCGCCATCTCCTCCTTCGCCTTGACGATCCATATGAGCTACATCTACATCCGGGGCGAGTTCGTCCGCGAGGCGCAGGTGCTGGAGGAAGCGATCGCCGAAGCGTACGACAAGGGGTACCTGGGCAAGAACATACTGGGATCCGGATTCGACATCGACGTCACCGTCCACCGGGGGGCGGGCGCATACATATGCGGGGAGGAAACATCTCTCATCAACTCCCTCGAAGGGAAGCGCGGGTGGCCACGGATCAAGCCCCCCTTCCCGGCCGCCGTGGGGGCGTTCGGTCTGCCGACAATAGTCAACAACGTGGAAACGATCGCCGACGTTCCGTGGATCGTCACCCACGGCGGTGAGAAGTTCGCCGCCCTCGGCGTGGAGAAGAACGGCGGCACGCGGCTGATCGGCGTTTCCGGCGCGGTGAACCGGCCCGGCGTCTACGAACTTTCCGCGGGCGTGAACCTGCGGGAGATCATCTACACCCACGCCGGAGGGATCAAGGACGGGAAAGAGCTCAAGGCCGTTATCCCCGGGGGTTCTTCC
>JAENIX010000180.1 GCA_016844415.1 Actinomycetota bacterium
GGCTGGTGACGAAGTACGGGGTCTACTTCATGGGGGGGATGGCGTTCCTGATGCTTTTCATCACCGGCGGCTCGGTCCGGTACCTCGTCATCATGTACTCCATCAACGTCTTCCTGACCTTCAGCCTGTCGCAGTTCGGGATGTGCCGGCACTGGTGGCAGGACCGCGCGTCGGCGGGAAAGTGGAAATCCGGGCTGGCGATCAACGGGCTCGGCTTCCTCCTCACCGCGTCGATCCTCTGCGGGACCATCTGGATGAAGTTTCCCGAGGGCGGCTGGATCACCCTGCTGATCACGGGGTCGTTCTGCGCGGCGGCCTTCCTCGTCCGAAGCCACTACCGCAAGGCGGCCGGGCATCTCAGGCGCCTCGACGACCTGCTCCTCGACCTCCCCTCTCCGACGACGGCGACCGCCCAGGAGCCGATGGTGCGGCGGCAGGCTGCCACCGCCGCCATCCTCGTGTCCGGGTACAACGGCCTCGGGATGCACGTCTTCTTCTCGATCATCCGGTCGTTCCCCGGGACGTTCCGGAACTTCGTGTTCCTGTCGGTGGGCGTGATCGACACCAGCCGGTTCAAGGGGGTCTCGGAGATCGAGAACCTCTCGGAAAACCTGCGGGGGCAGCTCGCGAACTACGTCGAATTCGTGAAGGGGCACGCCTACTACGCGGAGGCGCGGTACCGCGTGGGCACGGACGTCATCGAGGTCCTGCAGGGGATGGCGACGGAGGTGGCGGCCGATTTTCCCAACGTCGTCTTCTTCGCCGGTCAGCTCGTCTTCCAGGAGGAGAACTTCTTCAACAAGCTGCTCCACAACCAGACGGCGTTCCTCGCGCAGAAAAAGCTCGTGTTCTCCGGCCACCCGATGATCGTGATGCCGATCCGCGTCCTCGAGTAAGCGCGGCGAGGGCGCGACGCGGGGTTGACCGGATCGGGGGATACCTGCCACAATGCCGTAAGGAGATCGACGTATTTTCGTACGATAACGCGCGGGGGAGGTGTGCGATGGCGGCTGTGCGGAAGGCGGGCTGGTTCGTGGTGGTGGCGGTGATGATGGCCGGGTGGATGGGCGTGCTCGGGTCGGTCCGGGGGGTCGCCGAGGCGGGGGTGATCGCCTCCGGCATCGAAGACGCGGGGAGCCGGGTCGAGGACATGGCCAAGGTCCAGTCGTTCCTCGAGAACAAGGTCGTCGTCCAGAAGCTGGTCGACTACGGGGTGTCGCCCGCGGAGGCGATGGCGAAGGTCAAGGCGATGAGCGCGCAGGACCTGCACCGGCTGGCGTCGCTGACCGACCGGGCGGCGGCGGGGACGGACAGCGGCGTCGGGCTCCTGATCGGGCTGGCGATCCTCATCATCCTCATCATCGTGATCTTCAAGCTGATGAACAAGGAGATCGTCGTCCGCTGACGACGGCGCAGGACCGTTCCCCGGGCGCCGCCCTGCGATCGGGCGGCGCCTTTTTCGTTGGTGCGCCCGGCAGGGCGCACCAACGCGTGTCGATTTCATGGCGGGGATTTCCAGCTGCTGGAGGGAGATGAGCCGGAAAGCGGAATCTGTCTGACGCGACAGGATCGGTTCCACCCGTGCGGAAAATAAGAACGGAGGGAGCGTGGAATGGGTGATTTCGGCTGGTTCGGGCGGATTTTCTTCGATGGGTACTTTTTCCCCGCGGTGTTGAGCGCCGTGACGCATGACTTCGGCTGGTTGGGGTGGATCTCCTTCGACTACACGTTTTTATCCGCGTTGTTGAGCGTCATCCTGATCGACCTGGTCCTGGCGGGCGACAACGCCGTCGTCATCGCCCTGGCCGTCCGGAACCTTCCCGGGAAACAGAGGAAGTGGGGGATCATCCTCGGATCGGGCGCCGCGGTGTTGCTGCGGGTCGCCTGCACCTTTTTCGCGGCGCAGATGCTGCGGATCATGTTCCTGAAATTCATCGGCGGGGCATTGATCGCCTGGATCGCGGTGAAGCTGCTGACGCAAGGGCACGGGGACGAAAAGGCCGGCGAGGCTTCGAACCTGAGGCAGGCGGTGAAGCTGATCGTCATCGCGGACATCGTCATGAGCCTCGACAACATGCTGGCGGTCGCCGGGGCGTCCAAGGGGAACGCGTTTCTGCTGCTCTTCGGGTTGGGCCTGAGCATACCGCTCGTCGTGGGAACGAGCACGCTCCTTTCCATGCTGATGGACAAATACCCGGTCATCGTCATCATCGGCTCCGCTGTTCTGGGAAAGGTGGCGGGGGAGATGATGATCACGGACCCGTGGATCCAGAAAACGTTCCAGATCCCGCCCTATGCCGTCTATGTCGTTGAGGCCGTCTTCGCCGTCGGGGTCGTCGTGGTGGGAAAACTCCTGGTGAAGAGGAAGAAGGCGAAGATGGAGACGGAGGAGGCGGCGAACGTGCAGGTGGAGGAGAGCGGACCGGAAAAAGCCCCCGAGACGGAAAAATAAAAAGCGGGCCCGGCGGGCCCGATTCCGCCGAAACCGACCCCGAATCAGATTCTACGCGGTTCCGCAATGCGGTCGTCTGTTGAAAACCGGACGGCCGTTCCGCTATATAATGACGGCTACATCTGAAACCATTCCTCGTGGAGGGCGCTGATGGCCAGAACCGCGAAAAAGCATGTTTATTTTTTCGGGAACGGGAAGGCGGACGGAACCGGGAAGATGAAGGACCTGCTGGGCGGAAAAGGGGCGGGGCTGGCCAATATGACGAGCATGAAGATCCCTGTTCCCGCCGGGTTCACCATCACCACGGAGGCGTGCAACACGTATTTCGAGAACAGGAAAAAGGTTCCTCCCGGCATGTGGGAACAGGTGCTTGCCAACCTGAAAAAGATCGAGGAGGCGATGGGCGCGAAGTTCGGAGGCGCGAAAACCCCTCTCCTCCTTTCCGTCCGTTCCGGTTCGAAATTTTCCATGCCCGGCATGATGGACACGGTGTTGAATCTCGGGCTGAACGACACGACCATGAAGGCGCTGGTCGAAAAGACGGGCAATGAACGGTTCGCCCTGGACACCTGCCGAAGGCTGATCACCATGTTCGGCGCCACCGTCATGGGGATCGATCGGCAGATGTTCGAAAAGGCCCTGGAAGGCTTGAAGGAGAGCAAGGGGGTCCGACTCGATACGGAGCTGACGACGGAAGATCTCCGGAAACTGGTCGGGATCTTCAAGGGCATCTACGAGAAAGAGACGGGAAAAGGTTTTCCGGCCGACCCGCTCCAGCAGCTCAAGCTGGCCATCAACGCCGTGTTCAACTCCTGGTTCTCCGACCGGGCGGTCACCTACAGGAAGCTGAACGGGATCCCGCACGATCTCGGCACGGCTTGCAACGTCCAGGCGATGGTCTTCGGGAACATGGGCGAGAATTCGGGAACCGGCGTCGGTTTCACCAGGGACCCTTCCACCGGCCGGAAGAGGTTCTTCGGGCCTACAACGAGCTCGAGAGGATCTACCGGAAGCTGGAAAGCCACTACAAGGACATGCTGGACATCGAGTTCACCGTCCAGGAAGGCAAGCTCTACATGCTGCAGACCCGGGTCGGGAAACGGACCGCCGCCGCATCCCTGAAGATCGCCATCGACATGGTCCAGGAAAAGCTGATCGACAGGAAAACGGCCATCATGAGAATCGACCCCGAGCAGCTGGAGCGGCTGATGCACCCCTCCTTCGACCCGAAGGCCTCCCCCAAGGTCATCGGAAAGGGGCTTCCCGCGTCGCCCGGCGCCGCGGTCGGCAAGGTTGTTTTCTTCGCGGAAGACGCCGAGGAGTGGGCCTCCAGGGGGGAAAAGGTGATCCTGGTCCGAACCGAGACCTCCCCGGAAGACATCGGGGGGATGCACGCGGCCCAGGGGATCCTCACGGCCCGGGGAGGAATGACGTCCCACGCGGCCGTGGTGGCGAGGGGCATGGGGAAATGCTGCGTCGCCGGGTGCACCGCGGTCCACATCGATGAGGACACGAAAAACTTGTCCATCGGGCCGCACGTCCTGAGAGAGGGGGATTTCATCAGCCTCAACGGCACGACGGGGGAAGTCATCCTGGGGCAGGTTCCCCTGGTCGCACCCGATCTCAGCGCCGACTTCCACACCATCATGAAATGGGCCGACGAGATCCGGGAACTCGGGATCAGAGCCAATGCCGACACGCCGGCCGATGCCCGCACGGCGTTGAAGTTCGGGGCGGAGGGGATCGGGCTCGTCCGCACCGAGCACATGTTCTTCGAGGGCGACCGGGTGCAGGCGGTGCGCGAAATGATCCTTGCGGACGACACGGAAGGGAGGAAGAAGGCCCTGGAGAAGATCCTCCCCATGCAGAGGGAGGATTTCATCGGAATCTTCAAGGTGATGAACGGCCTGCCGGTGACCATCCGGCTGCTCGACCCGCCGCTGCACGAGTTCCTTCCGAAGACCCACGAGGAACTCGAAGCGATCGCGCAGGACCTGGGCGTCCCCCTCGAGAAGCTCAAGGCCAGAAACAAGGCGTTGCACGAGTTCAACCCCATGCTGGGCCACAGGGGATGCCGGCTGGGCATCACCTATCCGGAAATCTACGAGATGCAGGTCCAGGCCATC
>JAENIX010000181.1 GCA_016844415.1 Actinomycetota bacterium
CGACCCGCACCACCAGGTTCGAGTGTCCGGAGAGGAAGGGGAAGCGCAGCTCGAGCGCGTCCGGCAGGCCCCCGGAACCGGGACAGACCTTGAAAGGCGCCTGGCCGCAATCGGCCCCCCCCCTTCATAGTTCGGGTTACCAAGGACGGTGTCGATGTGCGTGGATAAGGGCGGGAGAAGTGGGGCGGGAGTGAATCTGCAGAACAGCGCGTAATATACTCAGTATGTCTATTAATTGTGGACATACTATGTATTGTGTGGTATTTATTGTTCCATGAGCGATGCATCCCTTCGCCATCGGATCCCTCGGGAAGAGTTCGACTACCAGTCGCTTCTCGATGCCTTGCCCGGATACTCGCGACCGCGGGCGAAGATCACGGCGCTATTGCGGAACGGTCTCATCGTTCGGGTCAAGAAGGGACTTTACGTTTTCGGCAAGGAGGAGCGCCGCAAGCCGCTTTGCCCGGAGCTTCTCGCGAACCTGATCTACGGGCCGTCCTGCGTCTCCCTCGAATACGCCCTCGCCTGGCACGCCCTGATTCCCGAGCGGGTCGATACGGTCACATCGGTCACGTGCGGGCGATCGAGAGCGTTCGATACGCCGGTCGGTCGATTCGTTTACCGGAGCGTTCCCATGCGGGCGTTCCCGGTCGGGGTGGACCGCGTAGAGGCGGGTGACGGGCGAGCGTTCCTCATCGCCACGCCCGAGAAGGCGTTGGCCGACGTATTGGTTGCCGACCGGCGGGGCACGATCCTTTCGCGGAAAGAAATGGCGTCGTACCTGGACGAATCGTTGCGGATCCAGGAGGGCAGCTTGAAGGAGCTGAACCGGGACCTTCTCGAGGAGTTGGCGACGTGTTACCGCTCCCGGAAAGTGCGCCTGCTCGCCTCGATCGTGGAGCGCTTGAAGAGGGAGGGGAAGGGGTGAACGAAGCCGTCGCGAAGATGCTGGAGCGATACCGAAGGGATACGGTGAACGACCATCTCCAGGCGTTGCGGGAAATTCTCCAGGAAGTGGCCCTCCTCGGCCTCTGGCGGGCGAAGTTCTTCGAGCGGGGGGCGTTTTACGGTGGCACGGCCCTGCGCATCCTCTATGGTCTGGACCGGTTCTCCGAGGACCTCGATTTTTCGCTGCTGGCGCCCGACCCGGCGTTCCGGATCGACCGGTACGCATCGCAGCTGGAAGAGGAGATCGCCGCGTTCGGCTTCAAGGTGCATGCGGAGAGGATCGGGAAATCGGTGGCGACATCGGTCGAATCGGCGTTCCTCAAAGCCGACACGATCCGGGAACTGCTGGTCATCGAGGCGGGGCGCGAGATCGTGCGGGAGATCCCGAAGGGGCGAGTGCTGAAGATCAAGCTGGAGGTGGATACCGACCCGCCCGCGGGGTTCGCCACGCAGACGCGGTACCTGCTCCAGCCGATCCCGTTCGCCGTTCGTGTGTACGCCCTCCCCGACCTGTTCGCCGGCAAGATGCATGCGCTCCTGTGCCGGCGGTGGAAGAATCGCGTGAAGGGGCGGGACTGGTACGACCTGGTGTGGTATGCCGCGAATCACCCGGAGCTGAACCTGTTCCATCTCGAGATGCGCTTGCGGCAGAGCGGCCACTGGAAGGGGGAAGACTCCCTTTCGCCCGATGCGTTCCGTTCCGCTCTCGGCAAGGCCATCGACGCCCTCGATGTGGAGAAGGCGCGCCGGGAAGTGTCCCCCTTCGTCAAGGACCAGGCCGCGTTGGCTCTCTGGTCCCGGGAGTTCTTCCGCGACGTTGCGGATAGAATCCGGTCATTCATCACGGAAACCCCAGAACCGGGACGTTCCTAGAACTACCCCAGAACCGGGACAGACATGGACGCAACGGGGTGGTTTGGGGTATCTTTGACCGGTTAATATGTCGGATTCCGCGAGGGTTTCGGGATGAATGTGGCGATCGTCGGAACGGGGTACGTGGGGCTGGTGACCGGGGTGTGCCTGGCCGAGCGGGGCAACGCGGTGCACTGCGTCGACACGAATCCGTCGGTGCTGGAGAAGCTGAACGCGGGGCAGGTGACGATCTACGAGCCCGGGCTCGAGGACATCTACCTGCGCAATTTGAAAAAGGGGAGGATCTCCTTTTCGGGGGATCTCGAGAAGGCGGTCGTGCCGGCCGAGATCATCTTCCTGTGCCTGCCCACGCCCCCGGGGGAAGACGGCTCCGCGGACCTGAAGTACATCCTGCAGGTGGCGCACGACCTGGGGAAGATCTTCGCGAACCGGCCGGAGGCGGGGTACAAGGTGGTGGTCGACAAATCCACCGTGCCGGTGGGGACGAGCGAAAAGGTGCGGGCGGCGATCCGGGCGAACGCGGGGCCCGCCTTCGAATTCGACGTCGTGTCGAACCCGGAGTTTTTGCGCGAGGGGTTCGCGGTCGAGGATTTCCTGCGGCCGGAGCGCGTGGTGATCGGGGCGGGCGCCGAGCGGGCGATCGTGGCGTTGAAGGACCTCTACGAGCCGTTCCTGCAGCCGGGGAGCAAGGTCATCGTGATGGACGAGAAGAGCGCCGAGGTGACCAAGTACGCGGCGAACGCCTTCCTCGCGCTGAAGATCTCCTACATGAACGACCTGTCCAACTTCTGCGACGCGGTGGGGGCGGACATCGACCGGATCCGGGACGGGATCGGCTCCGACTCGCGGATCGGGCACAAGTTCCTCTTCCCGGGGCTGGGGTACGGCGGGTCGTGCCTGCCCAAGGACGTGAAGGCGCTGCTGAAAAGCGCGTCCGACGCGGGGGCGCCGCTCTCGGTCCTGCAGGCGGTGGAGGATATCAACCAGGAGCAGCGGAAGCGTTTCTTCCGGAAAATGGTGCGGCACTTCGGCGGAAAGGTCGAGGGGCTGCGGTTCGCGGTCTGGGGGATCGCGTTCAAGCCGAACACGGACGACACGCGGGAGGCGCCGGTCTTCCATATCATCGACGAGCTGCTGAAAGGGAAGGCGACGGTGGCCGTGTACGACCCCGAGGCGATGGCGGGGGCGCGGGCGCGGTACGGGGACCGGATCGAATACGCGGAGTCGTCGTACGGGGCGCTGCAGGGGGCCGACGCGCTGGTGATCGCGACGGAGTGGAACGAGTTCCGCAAGCCCGACTTCGGGCTGATGAAGTCCCTGATGCGGCAGCCGGTCCTCTTCGACGGGCGCAACATCTTCGACCCGCGGAAGATGCGGGAGCGCGGCTTCCTCTACCACTCGATCGGCCGCAAGGCCCACGAGAATCACGAGGCGGGTTGACCGCGAAACCCCAGAACCGAACCCCAGAACCGGGACGTTCCTAGAACTCCCCCAAATCAGGGACACTCATCAGAATCGAAAACTCTCATCACATCGCGACCATTGAAAAACCGACATCTCTGTCCCACTTCTGTCGGAGTTCTAGGAACGTCCCGGTTCTGGGGTTTGTTTTGGGGAAGTTCTAGGAACGTCCCGGTTCTGGGGTTGGTCAGGAGGGTGAGATGATCGATGGCGTGATGGTGAAGCAGCTGAGGGTGCTCCCGGATGAACGCGGGCGGCT
>JAENIX010000182.1 GCA_016844415.1 Actinomycetota bacterium
GGTCCGAAGTCCCTCCTCCTTCTTCAGGCGGAGTATTTCGCTGTCGTCCGACCCGCAGTCGATGAGCACGCCTCCGCCGTCGCGGATGTAGATGGAATGCGAATACGGGTACCGGCCGCCCTTGCCGCCCTCGATCAGCCAGATGCGGTCGGTGAGACGCTGGATCAACGCCATCCTCCTTCGGGCCGCGCCGGGTTATGATGGGTCATATTTTATTCGGAAAGGTCTGGCGCCGCATATGAGAAAGATACTGCTCCTGCCGTTCTGCCTGTCGCAGCAGTCGCTGGCGGACATCGGGCGGATGGCGGCGGAAAACGGCTACGCGGTGATAGTCGCGCGGTCGACGGCGAAGGCGCTTGCGGAAGTGCGCCGGCACATCGGTCCGGGCAGCGGAGAGCCGGCGAGGATCGTCGGCGTCGTCTGCGACGGCAGGGCGAAGAAGGTATGGGCGGGCCTCGTCCTCCTGAAAATACGGCATTTGGGTAAGAAGGCGCTGGGGCTGAAGGTCCGAAGGATCGAGCTGGCGCGCGTGGAGATCGTCGGCGGGACCAAGGCGCTTTTCGGGCGGAGGAGCTGCCGCGTCGGGTTCAACGTCGCGGACGAGGAGGCCCTGCGACGCGCCCTGGCGGGCGATGAGACGTTCATGCGTCTTTAGGCGGATGGAGGATGTCCCGGCTTACCCGGATGGCCCTTGCGGTTTCGCTGCGAAGCAGCAGCGCGCAAAGGAAATAGACGATGGCGATGGATGCTCCCCCTATCGCTAACCGGACGACCGATCCCGCGAGCGTCTCCCAGGAGACCCAGCGCGAGGAGATCCCCAGCCAGTACCATCCGGCCAGTGCGGCGGCCGCCCCCGAAAAGGCCATCTTCCCGTATTCGAGGAGATCTCCCATCTCCTTTTTCCCCACGGTCCTCATCATGAGTATGCCGTAGAGCGCCCCCGCGTACAGGAAGATGCCGATACTGCTGGCCAGCGCCAGCCCGGAGACTCCCATCTTCTGCGTAAGCAGGTAGTAGGCGGGCAGGCTCAAAATCCAGGCTCCGGTCCCCACAAGCGTCGGGGTCCATGTGTCCTTTAGCGCGAAGAAACCGCGGGACACTATAGACTGGGCGCACCAGAAAGGAATTCCGATCGAGAATGCGGCGAGCGCGGAGGCAGTCTTGAGCGTGTCGTCGATGGTGAACGCCCCCCGCTTGAAGACGGCCAGCACTATTTCCCGGGAAAGAATACCGAGGATCGCGGCCGTCGCGCAGGAGACGAAAAAGACCCAGCGCAGCGTCGCCGACAACGTCCTCCACATCGCTTCCCGTTCTCCGCGGGCCGCCTGCGCCGACAGGAACGGGTAGGAGGCCATCCCCGAGGCCTGCCCGAATATGCCGACCGGCACCTGCATCAGCCTGCGGGCGTTGTTGAGCCAGGTGATAGCCCCGGCCAGGAGAAAGGAGCCGAAGACCCGGGTCATCCATTCGTCTACGACCACCAGCGAGAAGCCGAGCATGATGGGAATCGAGAGCCGGACGAACTCCCGGAGCCCGGGGTCGGCGAGGTCGATCCTCGGGGAATACGCAAGCCCCGTCCGGCGGGCGCCGTACAGCTGGACTGCGAAATTGCCAGCGAACGAGCCGACGAGGACTCCCCATGCGAACCCCGCCATGCCCAGGTAAGGCCCCAGCAACAACCCCCCGGCGATGATGCCGGCGTTGTAGATGAGCGGAGCGGTGGCGGGGATGAGGAACTGGTTCCGCGAGAACTGGACCGCCATCAGCAGCCCGCCAAGGTAGAAGAAGATCTGCGCGGGGAGAACGATCCGCGTGAGCCTCGCGGCCACGGCAATCTGATCTGGCGGGAAACCGGGCGCGATAAGCGGTATCAGACGCTCTGCAAGGAATTCGCCGAGGATTATGAAGAAGAGCATGCCGATCCCCATAACGGTGGCGATCGCCGAGAAAGAGCGGTATCCCTCGTCTTCCTTCCCATCCGCGAGGTATTTCGAGAAGATCGGGATGAACGTGATCGACAGTGATCCTCCCGCCAGGAGATAGTTCAGGAAGTCGGGGATCGTGAAGGCGACGAAGTAGGCGTCGGTCTCGGGGGTGGCCCCGTGCTGGTATGCGATGACCGCGTCGCGCGCGTACCCGAGGAGGCGGCTTATGAACACGGACGCCATCATGAGGACCGCCGCCCGGCCCATCTGTTTCCGCACGGAGGGTGACATCGTTTTATGACTATAATCGAAGGGAGAAGGACGCTCCACTGGAAATGGAAGGAGAAGATGATGGAAATATTCGGAAACCGGCGCGTCCTCCCCGGAGTGCGGAACATCATCGCGGTCGCTTCGGGCAAGGGAGGGGTAGGAAAGTCCACGATCAGCGTGAATGTCGCGGTGGCGTTGCAGAAGGCGGGGGCCCGCGTGGGCCTGCTGGACGCCGACATATACGGCCCTTCGATCCCCACACTCCTGTCGTTGAAAGGGCACCAGCTGACGGGGGAGGACGGGATGATCCTCCCTGCCGAGAGCCACGGGATGAAGGTGCTTTCCATCGGGTTCATGCTGGAGGACGACTCGCCGGTCATCTGGCGCGGCCCGATGCTGATAAAGGCGCTGGACCAGTTCCTTCACGGCACGAAGTGGGGAGAGCTGGACTACCTCGTCATCGACCTGCCGCCCGGTACCGGCGACGTGCAGCTGTCGCTCGTCCAGACCACACCGGTCGCTGGGGCGATAGTCGTGACGACCCCCCAGGACCTGGCGCTGATCGACGTGAAGAAGGCGGTCCGGATGTTCGAGAAGGTCGGCGTCCCGATCCTTGGCGTGATCGAGAACATGAGCTACTTTCTCTGCCCGCACTGCTCGGGCAGGAGCGAGATATTCGGGCACGGCGGGGCGGCGCAGGCGTGCCGCGAGATGGGGCTGCGTTTCCTGGGGGAGGTGCCGCTTCAGATGGAATTGCGTGAGTCGTCCGACGAGGGGCGCCCGCTCGTCTCGCGAAACCCTGATTCACCGGCCGCTGCAGCAATAGTGAAGGCGGTCTCCGAGGCGGCGGCCGCCCTCGCGGTCCTCGAGTCCCTGTGAGTTTGATCGGAACGCCGCAGTCCTAAAAACGGGGACGTTCCGACGTAAAAACGGGGACGTTCCTAAACTTTTTAAATTCGACCTTCTTAAAAAAAGTTTAGGAACGTCCCCGTTTTTACGACTGCGTTTTTATCATCCCTCCATTTCGCGCGTGGGGTAGGAAAAGTATTCGTGGGTCTGGATGTTCGCCCAGAACTCCTCGAGGTCCTTGGTCAGCACCAGGAGATCGTGCCGCACCCCGATCTGGTCGCGCACGTGCCCGTGGAAAATCGCCTCCTGCTTGAATCCCAGTTTTTCGAAAACCTTCTTCGCCCCCTGCTGGGTCTCCATCATCTCGGCCACGAT
>JAENIX010000183.1 GCA_016844415.1 Actinomycetota bacterium
GATTACGGCAATTCTAGACCTGAGTTCCATAGCACCCCCTATGAAAGTCAGATACCGGTTCACCAATATGAGTGGGAAGGGAAAACCTTGAATTGAAGCCATCACATCCTCCGGAAGAGCGCGGCTCATAGCAGAGGCGGACGACAAAAAACAAAAATGAAGTTTCACACTGTATAAAGAAAAATAAAGTTATTGTCAATTAATTAATTAAAAATGTAATTCGGGAAGGAGGGAGGAAGACTTTCAGGCTTTTAGACAACGGAATCCGGAGAGTTAATCTTCGAAAAAGACCATACAACGCGCAAAAATAATGTCGGTACTCGCCAGATGACGAGGCCAGGCAACTTTCCCGATGACGTTATCGTACGGCGCGCGCCGAGATGTCGATGATGATGGCGAGTAGCAGGCCCAGTATGTAGACGATGGAAGCGCCGAACGCCTTCCCGAATCGCCTTGTCGCCACGATGTTCCGGTAGCAGGAGAGCAGGAAGCCGGCGCCAAGGACAATCGCCGCGGCGGCGAAGTACGGCGAACAGTACCCCAGCCACCACAGGCAAAGCGAAAGAGGCAACAGGGCGGAGGCATAGAGGAAGACCAGGATCTTCGTGTACGGCTCTCCCAACGCGACGGGCAGGACGGGGACGCCCGCGGACCGGTACTCATCCTGGCATTTGAGGGCCAGCGCCCGTATCCGATGAGGACGGGAAGAGCCCCGGGGATCCCGCCTGGCACCGTTCCGTATGGAGAGCGCCTCTTCAGGAACAGCGTGTACAGCAGGGTGTAGCCCGCGACCGCTCCGGCGAGCAGCAGCGTGGCAGTGCCGTTAAGGAAACGGACGGAAACAGCCAGGGAGCAGGCGATCAGGGCCAGGGAAAAAAGAAGCGCTCCCCTGTTGCCCACATTTTCCAGCGCCTCCGTTCTTGACGCCACCCGCCTCATCCGCGAATCGATCTCCCTGTCCAGGAGGCCGTTGATGACCGCCGATCCCGCTGCCGCCATCAGGATGCAGGCCAGGCATAGCAGGCCCTGTCCGGCGGGAGGCAGCCCCCTGCCCGCGAGGACCATCCCCGAGAGCCCGGCAAGCGTCACGCCTCCGGCGATGCCCGGCTTCGAGATCAGCAGCGCCGACGACGCCGCGGTCCCGCGGCGGGATTCCCTCTCCGGCAAAGCCCTCCCGGCGATAGTTACGCGCCCCATAGCAACCCCTTCCCCCGCCTGACCTCCCGTGCCCACAGGTGAAACAGGACGACCAGCATCCCCAGCGCGATGGCCATGTGCAATCCCGTCGCCAGGAAGTAAAGTTTCGTCAGCACCACCAGGCCACCGACGACCACCTGGCCGGCAGCCAGCAGAAGCAGAGCCAGGACAAGGCCCTTGTCCTCCCTGAAATGCCGGTCGAGTGCCGCGGCCGCGTAGAGGGCGACGATCGTCATGAACACCAGGGCCGCCAGCACGCGGTGGGAGAAGTGGATCAGCACGTGGCCCGTCAGGACATTCGGAAAGATCCCGTCCGGGCCGAACGGCCATCCCGCCAGGGCGAGGCCTGCGTCGGAGTGCCGCACGTAGGCCCCAAGGGTCGCCAGAAGGAACACCATGGCTCCGACCCCGAAGAACAGAGCCGACCGACCGGAGAGGGAAAAGGCGGGCGCCTCATAAACGCCGTCGAAGGAAGCCATGTAGACCGCCATAAGAAAAATGGCAAGGCCCAGCATGAAATGGATCGTGGTGATCTGCAGCGGAATGTGCAGCAGAACCACCGCGCCGCCGAGCACTACCTCCACCGCGAGGAACGAGACCGCAAGGAGCGGAATGGCCCTCGCCGCCCCACGGTAATACCGGTATCGCCGCAGGCAGAGGGCAACCAGGAAGACGCCGGCGACCGCCGCGATCACCCTGTGGAGGAACTCCATGTAGATGTCGACGCGGAACGGAGGGAGGACCTTGCCGTAGCACAGGGGCCAGTCGGGGCAGGCCAGGCCCGCCTTGAGGCCCGCCAGGAGGTTCCCCCAGACCAGGAGCACGAAGAACAGGCCGACGGTCACTCTGCCGAGCATCGTCCCCTCCTGCGGTGCGGTGTCTCTACTAACGGAACAGGGTGTCCGAGAGCGTCCCCCCGATGATGAGCGCCAGGAAAAGAATGGGGACCAGCGCGAACGTCCACACGAGCCTGCCCTCGTGTCTCAGATGCATGAAGAACAGCGCGACCAGCGTGGCTTTCACCGAGGCGATGAGCAGGGCCGCCGCGACGTTCCAAATCCCCAAGTCGATATAGGAAACCCCCACGGTCGCGCCGGTAAGCACCAGCAACGCCGCGAAGACCGCCACGTAGACTCCGTATCCCGCGCCGCGCCCCTTCTCCATCGCTCCCCTACCCGATCAGGTACAACATCGGAAACAGGTAGATCCAGACGAGGTCCACGAAGTGCCAGTATAACCCCGAAAGGACGTGGAGCCCGTGCAACCCCGTCATCATGAAGTAGAGCGAGAAGAAGATGTCCGTGCCGGGGAACAGGCCATGGGCGAACTTCTCCGTCCACTCGAAATACTTGATCGCCAGGAACACGCCTGCCAGCAGGATCGTCAGGGAGAGGTAAAGTTTCAGGAGCTCCTGCTTCCCTTTCCGGATTGACGCGATGGCGAGCGCAACCGTCAGGCTGCTGGTGATGAGGACGACCGTGTTCGCCGCTCCGAGGACGCGGTTGAGATGCACGAAATCCTTGTGGAACATCTCCGGGAACTTGAGGCGGAACACGATGTACGCGGTGAACAGGCCTCCGAACAGCAGCACCCGGGGCTGACATGCCCGGTATGCTCCGGATGCTCAGCCATCGCCCGCCCCCCGGTCGAAGAACCTTGGAGGGGGGCCCGCCGTCTTTCTTTTGGCGTACCCGTAAGGCCAATCGGTGACGACCGGGATTTCCTCGAAGTTCTCCGTCGGCGGCGGGGAAGCGGTCTGCCATTCCAGCGTCAGCCCCTTCCAGGGGTTCGCGGGGGCCGGATCGCCCCGGAAAAACCCGCGGATGAAATTGGAGAACATGACGAGGATCCCCCCCGCCATGATCCAGGACCCCACCGTCGACACGATGTTCAAGGACTGGTACTGCGGCGGGTACTCCGCCCACCGCCGCGGCATCCCCTTGAACCCCAGGTAGAACTGGACAAGGAAGGTGAGGTTGAAGCCGATGAAGGTCAGCAGCCAGCCCCATCGCGCCATCTTTTCGCTGAGCATCCTGCCGGTCATCTTGGGGAACCAGTAGTGCAGCCCGGCTAAAAATCCCACCACCGTTCCGCCCACCATCGTGTAATGAAAGTGGGCCACGATGAAGTAGGTGTCGTGGAGGTGGATGTTGGTCGCCAGCGCTCCCAGGAACATCCCGGTCAGCCCCCCGAAGGTGAACAGGAAGATGAAGGTGAGGGAGTACAGCATCGGCGACTCGAAAGTGATCGACCCCTTGTACATCGTGGCGATCCAGTTGAAGACCTTGACCGCCGTGGGGACGGCCACGAAGAACGTCAGGAAGGAAAAAATGATGCCTGCCGTCTTGGACATCCCGCTGACGAACATGTGGTGGCCCCAGACGAAGAACCCGATGAACGCGATGGCCAGGGATGAGTAGGCGATCGCCTTGTACCCGAAGATGGGCTTTCGTGAGAAGACCGGGATGACCTCCGATATGATGCCCATGGCGGGCAGGATCATGACGTAGACCACGGGATGGGAGTAGAACCAGAAGAAATGCTGGAACAGCAGGGGGTCTCCCCCCTTGGCCGGGTCGAAGAACCCGACTCCAAAGAGCCGCTCCATCGCAAGGAGCAGGAAGGTGATCCCCACGACCGGGGTGGCCACGACCTGGATGATGCTCGTGGCGTACATCCCCCAGATGAACAGCGGTAACCGGTGCCAAGTCATCCCCGGCGCCCTGAGCGTGTGGATCGTCACGATGAAGTTCAGCCCCGTGAGGATCGACGACATTCCGACGAGGAAGATCCCGAAGGAGAGGAGGGTGACATTGGCCGCCGTCTTCGCGGAATAGGGCGTGTAGAAGGTCCAGCCGGTGTCCATCGGACGCAAGAGAGAGCCCAGGATGACGAGTATCCCCGCCACGAAGATCCAGTAACTCGCAAGGTTCAGGCGTGGGAAGGCGACGTCCCTCGCCCCGATCAGCAGCGGAATGAAGAAGTTACCCAGGCCGGACGGGATCGCCGGGATGATGAAGAGGAAGATCATCACCGATCCATGGAGGGTGAACAGGACGTTGTACGTATGGTTGCTGAAAATCTCCTGCCCGGGGTACATCAGCTTGATCCGGATCAGGAGGGCGAATATCCCCCCCAGCAGGAAAAAAAACAGGGTGGTGTAAAGGTAAAGCGCGCCGATCCGCTTGTGGTCCAGGGTGAGGGCCCAGGAACGGAACCCCTTCTCCTCGAGGTATCCGCGGGACCGGCCGCCACCTGACAGCATCGTTCCGTCCGCCGTGTTTTCCGTCATTCCTTATTCTCCGCCATTATTTCGCCGTCCCACTATGCGATGACGACTGGTAAGGTAAGGTTGCGTCCGAAGTTTGCGGTTAATTCAGCGTCTTGATATGGGCGATTATCGCCGCGACGTCGTCGTCCGTGATCGACCCCTTGTAGGTCGGCATCACGTTTGGGAACCCTTTCGCGACCTTGGCCCCCGGATCGTAGAGCGATTCCCGGATGTACCCCTCGTCCGCCATGACGGCGGGGCCCTGCGCAAGCTCCACCCGTCTCCCGTACAGCCCCTTGAAGGAAGGGCCCACCTTGACGGTCCCATCGGCGGAATGGCACCCCATGCAGCCGAACTTTTCCATGAGCGCCTTCCCCTTCTCGGGAGGCGACATCGCCGCCTTTGCCCCTTCCCCCTGCGCCGCCCAGGCGGCGTAGGCGTCCGGGGGCATCACGATCAGTTTCGCCCGCATCGTGGAATGCCCGACCCCGCAATACTGGGTGCAGTAGATGTCGAAGGTCCCCTCCAGGTCCGGCTGGAGGTGGAGGTACGTATACCGGCCGGGGAGAACGTCCTGCTTGATCCGGTATTCGGGGATGAAGAACCCGTGGATGACGTCCCGGGAAGTCATGATCAGCTTTACGGGCTTGCCGGCCGGGACTCTCAGCTCGTTCATCGCGGCGCGGCCGTCGGGGTATTTGAATTCGTATACGAACTGCCCCGTCACGACGTTGATGTCCGAGGCGCCGGGCAGCGGGGTGGTTACGTCCCGGTAGACGACGTAGCCGTAGATGAAGAAGGCGAGCACGGCGAGCGACGGGACCAGCACCCACACGACTTCGAGGATGAAGTTGCCGCGGACCTCGGAAGTGGCGCCCTCTTCCGCCCCTTTCCTCCTGCGGTACCGGATCGCGAAGTAGATCAGCATCCCCTCGACCAGCAGGAAGAAGAAAAGCGAAACGACGGCGATGAACAGGAAAACGGCGTCGATCTTCCAGGCCGACGGCGAGGCCGCCGCACTTTGGGCGAACGCGTTCATCATCTGTCCCCCGTGTCCCCGGGCCGGGTCCCCGGCTTCCGCCGTCTCCATAAGGCGAAATACAATGCCCCCAGAAAGACCAGGGTCAACACGCCCCCCGCTTTCATTATGTTCCGGGCGTACAGGGCGTACTTCCTCTCCACCGGGTCGTACTGGAAGCAGAACAGGAGCGCGCGGTGCGCCAGCGAAGACTCTCCTATCCGCCCGTCGGCGGCCTCGATGAGGGCGAGTTTCAGGTCCCGCGGCTCCGGGTCTATCCCGTACACGTAGCGGGATATTTTCCCCTCCGTCGTAAGGACGACGACGACGTTGGGATGCGCGAAGTCGTTACCGACCTTGCGGTACCGGAAACCGATCGCTTTTACCAGCCCGTCGATCTCCTCCCCCCGGC
This sequence comes from Actinomycetota bacterium, assembly GCA_016844415.1. Classification (GTDB taxonomy): domain Bacteria; phylum Desulfobacterota; class Deferrimicrobia; order Deferrimicrobiales; family Deferrimicrobiaceae; genus JAENIX01. The sequence continues at coordinate 5,899 of JAENIX010000183.1, forward strand.
CGTAGAGGAAGGCCCACCTGGATCCGGGGTCGCGGATCCCTTCCATTTGTGCGTGCATCTCGCCGGCCCGCGCGAGGGCGCTTTCGGGCCTTTCCTCCGGGTCGATGCTGACCGTGACGATCCGGAAATCGCGTGCGAGGGAGATCCCGCCCATCCTCTCCGCCGAGCCGAACACAGGTAATCCCCGAGCTTTACGCTCTTCCCGCCCTCGTCCCGGAAGGCGAGGTCGAGAGGGACCGCGCCGCCGAGCTTCTCGTCCACCCCGATCTGTTTAAGGATTTCGTCCGGCGTTTCCTTTTCATGGGCAAGGGCGCCGGGGCCCGGAGGGAATGCCAGGACCGAGGCGGAAAACAGCAGGAGAATAATTGGAAACGCTTTCCCTGGCATCCGGTTCGTCGTCAGGCCTCCATTGGCTGTCCGGGTTCAGGGACGTCGGCGGTCCAGCCGAAGCGATCCCGCAGCGTTTGCGCAAATCCGAGCGAGACCGACTCCTCGCCGTGCGCCACGAAGACCCTCCCGGGGGCGGCGCGCAGATTTCCGGCCCATGCGAGAAGGTCGTCCCGGTCGGCGTGAGCCGACAGCCCGCCGATCGTGTAGACGTCCGCGGCCACCGTGATGTCCTCGCCCAGGACCCGGACCCATTTGGCCCCGTCGACGATCCTGCGGCCGAGCGTCCCCTCCGCCTGGAAACCGACGATGACGACGCTGCACTCCTTCCGCCAAAGGTTGTGCTTGAGATGGTGCTTGATCCTCCCCGCCTCGCACATCCCGCTACCCGCAAGGATGATCCCCCCTCCCCGGAGGGAGTTGAGCGCCATCGATTCCTCGGTGCTCTCCGTCATGACCACGCGCAGGGCGTCCTTATGCTCATCCAGCCACTTCATCGCCACCAGCATCTCCGCGTCGAAGCACTCCGGGTGGCGCATGGTGATCCGCGTGGCCTTCGCGGCCAACGGCGAATCGATGTAGAGCGTCAAACCTTTCAGCCTCCCTTTGCGGGTGAGGTCGGCCAGAAGGTAAAGAATGTCCTGCGCGCGGCCCACCGCAAAGGCGGGGATGATGACGTTGCCGCCTTTCCGCTGTATCGTGTCGGTGACCGCGTGGACGAACTCCTCGATCGTCCCCTCCATCCCCTTGTGCACGCGGTTCCCGTACGTGGACTCGATAACCAGCATGTCGGCGTTGGCTACCGGCGCCGGGTCCCGCACGATGGGGAGGCCCCTGTGCCCCAGGTCTCCCGTGAAAACAAGCGTACGGTCCCGCGCGCCCTCCCGGACCGAGACCGACACGATCGCCGAGCCGAG
>JAENIX010000017.1 GCA_016844415.1 Actinomycetota bacterium
ACGTCCCGCCGGACCGCGTCGGAGTTCACCAGGACCGCGTCCGCCAAAAGGTACCCGAGCGGCTCGACCCGGCTCATCTGCGGATATTTCGCCTTGTAGTTCGACAGCGACCTCCGGCTGACGATCACTTTCGGGACGCCCGCAAGGCGCGCCGCGACCGGACCGAGGACACAGGCGACGGGAAGGCAGGCGTGCACGATGTCGGGACGCTTTTTCCGGTAGATCCACGCCAGCGCACCGATGGCGCCTACGTGCACGAGCGGTCCCACCCGGATTCTCCGGTGGGAGCCAGGTTCCCCCATCACGGTGACCGGCATGATTTCGGAGAATTCCTTGAACAGGCTTCCGCCGCCGGCCGTCGTCACGAGCGAAAGGGCATACCGGGACCGGTCGAGGGAGCGGGCAAGCGAGAGAATGTGCTTCTCCGTCCCTCCCGCCTCGATGTTCGGAAGGAGGTAGGCGATCTTTATCGTCACTCCTTGGAGTTTCTCCCATCCGGTTCGCGGCCGTCAACCGGCATTGAGAATCGACGTCCAGTCCCGTAGAATGTACGCATCGATGAAAAGCGCGCCTTCCGAACGTTCCCCGTCCCCATCGAACCGGAACCCCGGTGTCTCCTCCGTACCAACCAAGATCATCGAGCCGTCCCGGGGATGGAAAATGCTGGATCTCGGGGAGCTCTGGAGGTACCGGGAACTGCTGGGCGTCCTCGTCCGGCGGGATCTCAAGGTGCGGTACAAGCAGACCGTTATCGGGGTTGCCTGGGTAATCCTCCGGCCCCTTGCGAGCATGGCGATCTTCACCCTGGTTTTCGGGATGCTCGTCCGCGTGCCGTCGGACGGCTATCCGTACGCTCTCTTCGTCTTCTCCGCTCTTCTCCCCTGGACCTACTTCTCGGGCGCCGTGCTCCTTTCCGGCAACTCCCTCGTCTCATCTTCGGGCCTTGTCGGCAAGGTCAGCTTCCCCCGCCTCATAATCCCCGTCGCGGCGGTGGCGGGAGGGCTCGTGGACCTGTGCATCTCCGTCGCCGTTCTTCTCGCCATCCTGCCGGTCTTCGGCGTCGGTTGGACGATGAACCTGCTGGCGGTGCCTATCCTGGCGCTGGGTATCATCATGGCCGCCCTCGGCGTGGGCACTCTTTTCTCCGCTCTAACCGTCGCCTACCGCGACTTCGGCCATCTCGCCGGCTTCGCTCTCCAGATCTGGATGTACCTGACCCCGGTCGTCTATCCCGAAAGTCTCATCCCCGAGCGGTGGCGCTTCCTCCTCCTCGCCAACCCGATGGCCGCCCTGGTGGAGGGGTTCCGCGCCGCCTTCCTGGGCAAGCCGTTCGATTTCGGGGCGATCGCCGTCTCCCTCGCGCTCTCCGCGGCCGTCTTCGCCGCCGGCGTCGCATATTTCGGGAAGGTCGAGCGCCGTTTTGCCGACATCATCTAAGAGCTGACGAAAGGACCCACGACAGCCCCGATGCCCGCGATCAGAGTGCAGAACCTGTCGAAGGAATACGTAATCGGCGGCCGGCCGAGGGCGCATGAGACGTTCCGGGAGATGCTCGCCGACGCTTTCCTGTCGCCGTACCGGAGGTACCGGCGGCTCGGAGGGGACGCTTCGCGGGAAGAGCGGTTCTTCGCCTTGAAGGACGTGAGCTTCGAAATCGCCCCCGGGGAAGTCGTCGGCATCATCGGCAGGAACGGCGCGGGAAAGTCGACGCTCCTCAAGGTGCTCTCCGGGATCACCGAGCCGACCGCGGGACGAGTCGAGCTCACCGGCAGAACGAGCAGTCTCCTGGAGGTGGGGACCGGTTTTCACCAGGACCTTACCGGCCGGGAGAACATTTTCCTGAACGGCGCTCTCCTCGGCATGAGCCAGGCGGAAATCCGGGAGAAGTTCGACGATATCGTTGCCTTCTCCGAGGTGGAGAAATTCCTCGATACCCCCGTCAAGCACTATTCGTCGGGGATGTACGTGCGGCTTGCCTTCGCCGTCGCCGCCCACCTGGAGCCGGAGATACTGATCGTGGACGAGGTCCTTGCCGTGGGGGACGCGAAGTTCCAGCAGAAATGCCTCGGAAAGATGGAGGACGCGGCGCGCTCGGGAAGGACCGTCCTGCTGGTCAGCCACAACATGACGGCGGTGCGGAGCCTCTGCAGCAGGGCGATATGGCTGGATTCCGGAAGCATCGTCATGGACGGGGATGCCGGAGCGGTGTCGGCTGCGTATCTGGAGAGCAATGCGAAGATCGCGCTCGAGCAGATCTGGGAAAATCCGGACACGGCCCCGGGGAACGATCGAATCCGCATCCACCGCGTATCCATTGGTCCCGACGGGGAAGGTTCGACGGGCGGGCTCTCCGTCGCCACGCCCCTTCGGCTGGCGTTCGAATTCTGGAATCGCGCCCCCTCCGCGCAGCTCAACTTGAGCATGGTCCTGTACGACATTCATAACGTCTGCATCTTCAACTCGTTTTCCGAGCCGCGCCCGTATCCCGAAGGGCTGGTGAGAGGAATTTGCCATATCCCGGGGAACCTGCTGAACGATGCGAAGTACAGGGTGCGGCTGCTGATCGTCGAGGACACCTCGGTCCCCCTCGTCGACCTCGACTCGCTCGCGTTTTTCGAGATTCGCGAGACGGAACGGCCCGGGAAATGGTACGGGAAATGGGTCGGCGTCATCCGTCCACGGCTGGAATGGGAAACGGAGTGCCTGAGCCCGATCGGGAAATGAAGATGAAGAAATCCGGACCGGAGGATTATTTCTGTCCCGTGTGCGACACATCCGTGGGGGAGTTCGCTCCGTTGCCGGAGTTCTACCGGGAAAACCTGCGGAAGTACGAGTCGCCGATCGCCCTCGACGACATGGAGACCCTCAACGTCCGGCAATATTCCTGCCCGGAATGCGGAGCCGCCGACAGGGACCGGCTCTGCGCCTTGTATCTGGAAAAGAGGCTGGGCGCGCCGGGAAAGGATGCCCGGAAGGTACTCATCGAATTCGCCCCCTCCCGTGCCTTCACTTCCCTCATCAGGAGAAAATACCCTCATGTCGAACATCGCACCGCCGATCTCTCGATGGAAGGGGTGGACGACCGCGTGGACATCATGGACATGGGATCCTACCCGGACGGCTGCGCCGACGCATTCGTCTGCTCCCACGTGCTGGAGCATGTCTCCGACGACCGGAAGGCGTTCCGGGAACTCTATCGGATCCTCACGCCGGGCGGCTGGGGGATCCTCATGGTCCCGATCCTCGTGGCGGCCGATTCGATCGATGAGGAGGCGGGGCCGCTGAGCGGCGCGGAACGGTGGCGCAGGTTCGGCCAGAACGATCACGTGAGGATCTATTCCCGCGGCGGATTCCTCGCGCGGGCGGAGGAAGCCGGTTTCTCCGTGGACCGGCTCGGCATCGGGCATTTCGGACGGGAAGCTTTCCGGAAGTGCGGAATCGCCGACGGGAGCGTCCTGTACGTGGCGGAGAAACGAAGTTCCGCAAAACAGGATGTAAGCAAGATCGGCTAGGGAGGCGGCGAAGATGGCCATGCGGAAAATCGCCATAATCGGGGCGGGGGGGTTCGCAAGGGAAGTCCTCGACATTTTCGAGGCGATCAACGAGAGGAATCCCTCATACGATGTGCTGGGATTCATCGTCGATCCCGCCTACGGGACACCGGGGACCCTCGTCAATGACCGGCCGATCCTCGGCGGTTTCGAATGGCTGGCGGACCATCGGAACGAGGTTTCCGCCGTCTGCGGGGTCGGCGCCCCGGAGCTCCGCCGCCGGCTGATCGCCAGGGCCAGGGAAACCGGGGTCCGCTTCGCAAGCGTGATCCATCCGGGCGTGATCACGACCCGGTGGAATAACCTGGGGGAAGGCACCATAATCGCCGCGGGCTGCATTCTCACCAACCGGATCCGGATCGGAGACCACGTCCAGGTCAACCTGGACTGCACGATTGGGCACGACGTGGTCCTTGAGAATTTCGTGACGCTTGCCCCGGGGGTTCACGTGTCGGGGGGTGCGGTCCTGGAAGAGGGGTGTTCCATGGGAACGGGCTCCGTCGTCATCGAGAAGAAGAAGATCGGTGCCTGGTCGATCGTCGGCGCCGGAAGCACCATCGTTCATGATGTTCCGAGAAACACGACCGTGGTCGGGATTCCCGGCAAGGTCATCAAAACCCGGCCGGAGGGCTGGCACCTGTCATGAAAGATCTGGCGATTTTCGGCTCCCCCCCGGCGTTCCGGGAGAAGATCCACGTGGGGCGGCCCAACATCGGGAACCGGGAGCGCCTCCTTTCTCGCATCAACGAGATCCTCGACCGCCGGTGGCTCACGAACAACGGTATTTACGTCCAGGAGTTCGAGCGGGAAATCGCCCGCCTCGCCGGGGTACGGCACTGCATCGCTGCCTGCAACGGGACGATCGCCCTGGAAATCGTCATCCGCGCGCTTGGCCTGGAAGGAGAGGTGATCGTTCCTTCGTTCACCTTCGTCGCGACCGCGCATGCGCTGCAGTGGCAGGAGATCACGCCCGTGTTCTGCGACATCGACCCCAAGACGTTTACCCTTTCCCCCGATCGGGTCGAGGAGTTGGTCACACCCGCTACGACCGGGATCATCGGAGTCCATCTCTGGGGGCGGACGTGCGACGTGGATGCGCTCGGGGAAATCGCCGAACGGAAAGGCCTGAAGCTTTTATTCGACGCGGCCCATGCGTTCGGCTGCTCCCGCGGGGGACGGATGGTCGGATCGTTCGGGAATGCGGAGATACTAAGCTTCCACGCCACGAAGTTCCTCAACGCCTTCGAGGGCGGGGCCGTCCTGACGAACGACGATGCGCTGGCGGCAAAGGTCCGCCTGATGAAGAACTTCGGGTTCTCGGGGTACGACAACGTGATCCACGTCGGGACCAACGGGAAGATGAGCGAGGTCTCTGCCGCGATGGGGCTCACCGGCCTCGAGAGCATGGACGAATTCATCGCCGTCAACCGGCGCAATTACGAGCGGTACCGCCTCGAGCTTGCGAGCATCCCCGGCATCCGGCTCATGCCGTACCCGGAGGAGGAGAGAAGCAACTACCAGTACGTCGTCCTGGAGATCGACGATGAACGCACGGAAATCGGCCGCGACAGGCTGGTCGAGGTCCTGCATGCGGAGAACGTCATCGCCCGAAGATACTTCCACCCGGGCTGCCACCGGATGGAGCCGTACCGTACCAGGTTTCCGGGCGCGGGAAAGCTGCTCCCGGTGACGGAGAGACTGGCGGGCCGCGTGATGTCTCTCCCCACCGGAACGTCGATAGGCGGCGAGGAAATCCAGGCCATCTGCTCGATCCTCCGCACGGTCGTCGAGAACGGCCCCGAGGTCCGGGCGAGGCTGGAGGCGTCCCGGGCTCCCCGATGAAGGTCAGCGTCGCGTTCATCACGTACAACCACGAGCGGTTCGTCGCCCGGGCCGTCGAAAGCGCCCTGATGCAGGAGCCGGGCTGCGATTGGGAGATCGTGGTCGGCGAAGACGCCTCCACGGACAGGACGCGGGAAATCGTTTCGGGATACGCGGAGCGCCATCCCGGCCGGTTCCGCCTCCTGCCCCCCGCCCCGAACCTAGGAATGCACCGTAACGCCGAGCGGACGCTCGCCGCCTGCGCCGGCGAGTACGTAGCCCTGCTGGAGGGGGACGATTACTGGACGGCTCCGGACAAGCTCAGGAGGCAGGCGGAGTATCTGGACGCCCATGCGGAGTGTTCGCTCTGCTTCCACGAGATTCTCGCGGAGTACGAGGACGGCAGCACCGCCCCCCCGCCGTTCCGCAGGGACGGCTCGAGGGCGATCTTCACGTTCGAAGACATTGCCGCCGGGAATTTCATCGCCACATGTTCGGCGATGTTCCGGAACGTGCCCCGCCTTGTTTTCCCGCATTGGTTCCGCGGCATGCCGATGGTGGACTGGCTGCTCTTCCTCCTGATCGCGGAGCGGGGTCACATCGGGCACCTCGGCGAGACGATGGCGGTGTACCGCGTTCACGGCGGGGGAATCTGGTCGTCCCTCAGCGGGGTGGACGTGCGCAAGAAGTCGATCCTTGCCTGCCGGATCCTCAACAGGCACATGGGCCGCCGGTGCGGGACGATCCTGAAGCGCAGCATCTCGATGTGGCACATGGAGATCGCAAGGATACTGGAGGCCGGGGGTGACCCGGCGGGGGCCGCACTCCACGCCGTTCGGTCTCTCGCCGCATCTTCGTTCGGCCGAAAGAATCTCCGTACGGAGCTCCTGGAGATCCTCCGGAACAGCGCCTTCGGAAGATCGGGTGCGGCGCGATGACCGCTCGACTCCCGAAGGTAAGCGTCTGCATCCCGGCCTTCAACCATGCGCGGTACATCGGGCGTGCCCTGGAATCGGCGCTGTCCCAGACGATGGACAACATCGAAGTGCTGGTCGTGGACGACGCCTCCACGGATGAAACGTTCGAGGTCGCCGGGAGATATGCGGCATCCGACGGCAGGGTGCGCTTGTATCGGAGCGAAGCCAACCTCGGGATGGTCCGGAACTGGAACCGCTGCCTGCGCGATGCCAGGGGGACGTACGTCAAGCTGCTCTGCTCCGACGATTTCCTGGAGCCGGCCTGCCTGGAAACGCAGGCGAAGGTGCTTGACGATCTCGGCGGCGTGGCCGTCGTCTCTTGCGCGAGGCGCCTCGTGGAAGAAGACGGCGCCGAGACGGGGGTGGCATCCTATGCGGAAACCTTCGTCGTGAGGCCCGGCAAGGACGTGATCAACGACTGCTTCCACCGGGTCGGGAACCTGATCGGCGAGCCCTGCGCCGTCCTGTTCCGCAGGGAGGCCGCGGGGAGGGGATTCCACACGGCGTACCGGCAGCTGACGGACCTCGAGATGTGGTTCCATCTTCTCGAGCGGGGGGACTTCGCCCACGTGCCGGATGCCCTGTGCGGCTTCCGGAGGCACCCCGGGCAGCAGACGCGGGCGAGCGCGGCCAACCTTGCCTTCGCCGACGACGAGTTCCGCCTTTTCGAGGAGTATTCCGGGAAGGAGTACATCACCCTTTCGCTCTGGCAGAAGCAGGGCGTCCGGTACAACAAGGCCCTGCTGGTGTGGAACCGCAGATTCCAGGAGGGCGGCGAGGAAGCGGCCCTCAAAAAGATCTCGGAGCACTATCCTCTTGCCCTATTCCGGCTGATTACGTTGGGGAAGCGCCTTTTCGGGGCGTGATGATGGGACCTGCCGCCATCGACATCCTGATGTCCACGTACTGCGGGGAGAAGTACGTCGGAGAACAGATCGACTCCCTGCTCGGCCAGACCTTCAGCGACTGGAGGCTCCTGGTCCGCGACGACGGATCCACGGATGCGACTCCGGAGATCGTCCGTGGTTACGTGGAGAGGCACCCCGGGCGGATTCTTTTCGTGGAGGGGGGAGTGAACGTCGGAGCCGGTGAAAGCTTCAGCCGCCTGGGGCAACAGTCCACCGCCCGGCATGTCATGTATTGCGACCAGGACGACGTCTGGCTCCCGGAGAAAATAGCGATCAGTCACCGTAAGATCGTGAAAATGGAAAACCGGTTCGGAAAGGGAATCCCGATCCTCGTCTTCACGGACATGAAGATCGTCGATGAGTCGCTGAACGTCGTCGACGACTCTTTCCGCGAGTATGCGGGCCTTTTCCCCCGGAACGCCACCTTCGGCAAATTGCTGCTTAGGAACGTGGCCTCCGGCTGTTCCATGATAGTCAACCGTGCGCTGCTTAACCTCGCTCTGCCGTTCCCTCCCGGCATCGTCATGCACGATTACTGGCAGATGCTGGCGGCGGCGGCCTTGGGGAAGATCGGCTGGTCCGATGAAAAAACCGTCCTCTACCGGCAGCATCCCGGTAACGCGCTCGGCATAAGGCCCAACACGCCGCCCTCCCTTTTCTCTGTCCTGTATTCCCTCGCGTGGGATATCGCTCTCCGCCGCAGCCGGTGGAGCGGAAACCTCCGCCCTTATCTCCGGCAGGCGGAAGCGTTCGCCGGGGTCTTCGGCGAAAGGCTCGGATGCCGTGAAAAAAACACCATCCGGGATTTCCTCCGCCTGGATCGATGCTCTTATTTCGCGAGGATATCGATTATCCTTCGGCACCGCATATTGCCGTTTGACGCCGGGAACAACATCCAGTTCCTCCTGGCCCCCTGATGCGGGAAGTGGCCCGGTGAAGATATTGTTCGTCATCCCCTGCGGGAGTCATACTCCAAGCGGCGCCGTGCGCGTGCTGCAATACCGGAAGCACATCGAGGAAAAGAATATCCGGTGCTCGGTCCTGAGCTACCGGAGCCCCTTTCTCCATCGTTGGCTGCTGCGCGAGCGGCCGCAATCCGGGAAGCGCCGGGGTTTCACCCGGTATCACGTCAACTTCATCCTGAACCGGCATGAGGTGTGGGAAAGATACCGTACCTCCTTCATGGAACGGCTGATCGTTTCCCTCGCCCCGCGTTACGACGCGGTTTTCTACCAGTGGGTCCTTCCGTCGCCGGACGTGATCGGCAGGCTGAAGAAGCTGGGAGTCCCGCTGATCTATGATTTCGACGACGCGGTGTACCTGAAGGAACCGGAGCGATGGAAAGCGACGGTCGAGAGCGCATGGCGCGTCGTCGCCGGGAATCCGTTCCTCGCCGATCGCGCGAAGGAGCATAATCCCCGCTGCGTCTGCGTACCCGGTTCCGTCGACCTTGACACGTACGGCCGGAAGGACGAGAGCGGCGTTCCGGACACGCCGCGGGAGAGAATCACCGTAGGATGGATCGGCGGGAGTTCCAACCTGGGGTACCTCCGTCTGCTGGAGGAGCCGCTGCGGAAACTGGCGGCGGAAGGCTATCCGCTGGAACTACTCATCGCCGGCACGGACCATTACGACGAGTCCGTGCCCCGGTTCGAAGGGGTTAAGACGGCGGTCATCCCCACCTACTGCGGCGCCCAGATTCCCTCCATAGCGGCGAAGATGGACATCGGGGTGATGCCCCTTCTCGATACCGAATGGGAGCGGGGAAAATGCGCGATGAAGGCCATCGTCTACATGGCGGCCGGCATTCCCGCGGTCTGCAGCCGGGTCGGGGAGGCGTTGAACCTCATCGACGACGGGGTGAACGGTTTTCTCGCGGGCACTCCCGGGGAATGGGAAGAGAAAATCCGATTGCTCCTCGACGATCCCATTCTGAGAAGGGACATCGGGAAAAAGGGAAGAGAAACGGTCGAAGGCGGATACTCCACGAAACGATGCTTTGATATTCTCTACGAACAGGTGCTTTCGGGGATTCCCGTAAGAAACTGAAAGATTCTTTCCGCTTGCGGCATCCGGCCTTCAGGAGAACATTTGAAATTATCCGGCGATCCCAGGAATACCGCGGCCCTGCTCCTGTTCGCAGTCTCCCTCGCGGCATGCCTTGTCTTCGTGTATTCCTGCCCCCTGCCGGGGCTGATCAGCGACGACATCGGGTACATGGCGCTGGCCAGAAGCGTGGCGGCGGGAACCGGGTTCTCGGAGGACGGCGGGGTCACGCCGGCCGTTTACCGGCCGCCTCTTTTCTCGGCCCTGCTCGGCGGCTGGTTCCGGGCGACGGGGACCTCGCGCTGTTCCTGGCCGTCAACCCGCTTCTCGTGACTCGCGTCGTGCTTGTCCTCCAGGAGACCACGGTCCTCCTGTTCACCGTGCTTGCCGCGTTGGCGACGGTGCGCCTGGTCAAGGGCCCATCCGTCGTTCGTGCGGCCTTGGCCGGCGCGGCGTGGGGGATTTGCACACTGGCAAAGATAGTCTCGTGGTACGTGCCGCTGCTCGTGATCGCGATGAGTTTATTGCCCGGCCGCCTGCGCTTCACGCTGCGAGGAAAGGAGGCGGCCGCCTTGCTGTTCTTTTTCGCGGCCGCGATCGCCCCGTGGACGATCCGAAACTACGTTCACTTCCACCGGTTCATCCCCGTCAACGGCCAGGGCGAGGGGATGCTGGAGTGGAACGTGTCGCAGGCGGCGATACCGGGCGAGGCGTCCGGCGCGGAGTACGTGAAGGAAGTCTACGGAAAAAACCTTCCCGAGAAGGAACGCAAGGCGCTGCTGTGGAAATACGTCAAGGAGCACCCGTATTACTTCTTCGTCCGCCGCGTCGCGCGGAACGCGATCTACTTCGGCGCTCCTCCGAGGGACTGGTGGAACTACAGGGGATATGCCCGGCCCGGCGAACACAGGGCCCGGTTCTGGATCCTGTCGGCCCTTTTCCACATCCCTCTTTTTCTTTTCCTCCTCTACAGGACAGGGCAGTGGGGGAGAGGGGTTGCCACGCCCGCTTACGGGTTCGTCGTCCTTCTCTACTGGACGTACTGGATCGAGCACGCGCTGCTGTGGGGGGACCCTCGTTTCGGGCTGGCGGTGTACCCGGTGCTGGTCGCAATGATTGCGCCCCTTGGCCGCCAATGGCGCGATGCGTTGGAGCCGCTCAGCTGGGAGTGAACACGAGCACCTGGGTCAGGCAGAGGGGCTTGAGGAACGGAAGCTTCGCCACCGCGCCGTTGAGGAGGCCCGCCAGGAGAGGGACCTTTTTCGGGCAGAGAATCCTGCCACGGGCCGCCACGAGCCGCAGCCCCGCCTCGCCCGCTATCGCCGCGAGTTCCCTCTCCGAAAGCCACCGGTGCTCCCCTTCCGGCATCTTCATCCCCAGCCGTTCCGCAAGGTGGAGGACGGGGGCCCAGAGCGGGTTGACGCAGGTCACGATCAGGCGGGAATCGGGCCGGCAGCACCTGCGCGCGGAGCGGAACATCGCGCCGATGTCCGAAATGTGCTCGACGACGTCGGGGACGATGACGTAATCGAACGTCTCGCCGGGATCGAAGTCCTCCGCGTCCGCGACGACGAAGCTCAAATCAGGATATTTCGCGGCGGCGATCTCCACCATCCGCGTGGAGAAGTCGACCCCCACGCCCCTCCTTGGCGAAAGCCGCGACAGAAGCGTTCCCGTGCCGCACCCGATCTCGAGCACCGAGCGCCCCGGTGGAACCATCTCCCAGTAGATCTCCGACAGCAGGTCGAAATAGTAGGCGGACTTCTCCTTCCACCGGTCGTAGTCGCCGGCGACCTCCTCGAAATGTTTTTGGATCTCTTCCTTGGGCATGGGCGCGGTCAGGCGAACTTGATCCGCCGAAGGGCGAAGAAGCACATTCGCAGGAGCAGCCACCCGTGGCGGAACCGTGAGATCTGCGTCGTGCCGTACTTCCGTTCCCGGTAGCGGATAGGCACCTCGACGATCTTCAGGTCCAGCTTCGCGGCGCCGAAGATCAGGTCGAAGTCGCCGAAAGGGTCGAAATCCCCGAAGTAGCTCCTGCCCGCCGCGATCCTCTCGTAGTCCTTCCGGCAGAGCGCCTTGGTGCCGCACAGCGTGTCCCTGAACGGCTGGTCGAGCAGCCACGTGAAAGCGACGCTGAAGAACTTGTTCCCCAGGGTGTTCAGGAACCTCATCGCCTGCTCCTCCATCGGGTAGACGAGGCGGGAGCCGTTGATGAACTCGCCGCCGCCCGACGCGAGCGCGCTGAAAAATTTCGGCAGGTCCTCCGGCGGCACGGTCAGGTCGCCGTCCAGTATTATCAGTATGTCGCCGTTCGCCGCTGCGAATCCCTTCCGCATTGCATCCCCTTTGCCCACGCCGATCCCCTGCCGCACGAGCTTTATATCCCGGCCCGGGTTCGCCGCGATGACCCGCTCTATTTCCTCCGCCGTACCGTCGGAGGAATTACCTTCCACGAAGATCAGCTCGGTGTGCCGCCCCATCCGCGGCGTCCTTGCGACCGCCCCCTCGATGTTTCCCCGTTCGTTCCGCGCGGGGACGATCACGGAACAGGAAATCGAATCCTCAGAAACCGGGACCGGCGCGGGGCGGGCGACGACAAGCTGGACCAGGCACAGTTTCCGCAGGAGCGGCAGGCCGGAAAGAACGCGGTTGCAGAATGCGCTCAGCAGGGGTATCCGGACGGGAAGCAGCAGCTTGAACCCTTTGGAGATAGTCTGAAAACCGGCGAGGGAGAGGAGATTCCGGATGTCCCCCGGCGCCAGCCAGTTCTGCTCAGGCTGCGGACGCTTCATGCCAAGTCGCTCGCCGAGGCGCAGCACCGGCTCCCAGAGGTAGTTGTAGTACGTGACGATCACCCTCGTCCGGGAGTGGCACACCTTGCGGAGCTGCTCGAAGGCCCGCTGGATATCCTCCAGGTATCCGACGACGTCGGAGAGGATGATGTAGTCGAATTTTTCGGATATCTGAAGTTCCTCGGCGTCGCCGGCAAGGAATGTGAGGCCGGGATACCTTGCGCGCGCCCGTTCCGCCATCTTCGGGCTTACGTCAACGCCGACTCCGCGCCCGGGGGCGAGAGCGTTGAGCAGGTCGCCGTTTCCGCACCCGATCTCCAGGA
>JAENIX010000184.1 GCA_016844415.1 Actinomycetota bacterium
TCCGCGGGATCGGAGATCTCCCCCATCCTGAAATACGCCTCGGAAGCCATCTCTCCGCCGCTGATCTCCATCCCCTCGTAGGTCATCTCCGGCACCAGCGCCGGCACCCTCTCCCATCTCCTTCCGGGGGTCCTCTCCGGGCCCGGCAAGGTACTCGAAATGCTTCGCCTGCTCTCCTGCCGCGTCCAACCGGTGCAGGGAGTACTGGAACGGGATCTGCTGATACGGGCGGGTGCCGTCGTATCGCGGGATGGCCGAGCTGAACGTTTCGAAGTCCAGGAAGCAGAGGGGATACCGGAGCCGCCCGAGGAACTCCCGGATCTTTTCGGAATCCGCGTGCTCCTTCCGCCCCAGGAAATACTCCACCTGCATCCGTTGCGCCGCGTTCAGGGGGCCCAGCGGGACATCGACCAGATGGAGAATCCCCTTCCGGTACAGCTCCCACTTATCGATCCCCCTCCCCCGGAGGGCAAAGATCGACTGCTCGGGCACGTGCTTCCAGCAGTGATCCTTGAAGTCGCACTCGTACGGGTCGTCGCAGTGGGGGCCGATATCGATGTCGGGCGCCTTCCCGCGCAGCATGGCCCGCATGTCCGACAGCGTGTCCGGGATCGACGCCTGCTTCTCCCGCACCCCCCCGGTGATGTCCTCGATGGAGAACAGTGCTTGCGGGACGATCTCCCCCTTGCGGACGTAGCTGTTGTCGATGTGGACGAGGAAGGCCTTGTGGACGGGGAACCCGCACCCCGACAGGACGTAATACTGGACCGCCGCGTCGTCCCGATGGTTCTCCTTCACGGAGGTGGTGCTTTTCACCTCGTACAGGTTCCAATAGCCGCGCTCCCGAACGATGATGTCTGCCTTCACGAAGATATCGTTGAAGGAGAATGCCGCCTCGTAGATGACCTTCGCCCCGCGGTCGATCTCCGCTCGCGTCCTGGCCAGCTGCTCGTCCTTGGTCAGCCCTTCGAAGGGGACGATCACTCCCCCGGGAAACAGCCGGTGGGCATAGTCACCGACCTCATGGCCGCTTCGCCAAAGCGCGTGGAGCGTTGCCGTGGGTTCGGTTCGCAACTCCGGATTGCAACGGTCGAGGTAGAGGGATTTGCGGCACTGGAGGCCCCGCATGTAGAGGGACTTGCTCAGGGAGGAGGTCTTATTCGTGTTAGTCATGGTGCCTTTCATGAGCGCGGGCATCGGCCTCCAATGGCGCATTGTTATATCCGACCGTAACGATTTGCTGAAGATATACAGGCAGAAATGCAGCGATTGAACCCGCTTGTTCATACTGGTACACGTGCCGAAACTCATGGGAAAGCAACCTTACGGTTCCATGGCCGTGACAGACATACACTCCGTAACCCAAAGTCAGGCCCACCATATTGGGACCAAGAAGCCCTGTGGCCTGTGCTGCCTGCCTCAGATCGGGATCGTCGGGTAGTGGAAGGCGTGGCACTTCAACTATACGTATAAGGTCCGGGCGCAGAACCCCGACGCTTTTCGCCACTGAACTCAGGACGTCATTCAGAGGCTTCCCTATTTTGACTATATGTGTGGATTGGATCTCAGCCCACGCTATCGCTTTGGGTATGAGTAGAGGAAGCGCCGCACGAAGATCAAATGTCATTTCAAAGGATCTCCCGGAACGTAGAAAAGCGCATCCTGAACCGGTTTGCTTCAAGAACCGACTTCCACCCGTCTGCCTCTTCGACCGTTGCCATGCCCGCGCGAATTGCGAGAACCAAAATGTCCGGAGTCGTGAGAATCCGCTCTTGTCCAATTGCCGCCGTTGCGGTTCGGCGGAAGATCCCTCGCTCATCGGATGCCACAAAGTATCCGCGCCGCTGGGCAACCGCAAGACACGCCGACTCTCCCTGGCCGAGGAACCGGTGAAACCGTGCATACGATTCGATCTCTTCCAAATCAGTAATGGCGAGGATAGAGAAAAAGCCGGAACGAATGCCCATCTCCAGGTGCTCGCGTTGCCCCGGATCGCGGATCTCCTCAACAACGTGTTCGGGAACCAGGAATTCGTAACCGGGAAGATCACCCAGGAGATCGAGTCTGTCCAAGTGAAGAAAGTTGATCAGGATGCTCGTGTCCGTCAGGACGACCCGACCATGCGGAGAATCCGACACCCGTCAGCCTCCGGATGCCGGAGTGTCGGAATCCTTTTCCAAATCGATCCCGGATTCGTCGATCAGGCGCTCCATCGCTTCCGGCGAAACATCCACCAGGCGCGCCAACTCCATAAGCTTCGAACGGCTGATCCGCTCCCGGCGATATGCTTCCAGCGCCAATCCCAGGAAGCGGTGCCGGAATTCACGGCGTCGCCAGTACTCCTCAGGATCAGGCAGTCCCAATCCTGCCCGGATATCCTTCGACCGGCCCGCCTCAACGATCTGCTTGAGCTTTTCGAATTCGGCGTCGGTCAACAACGAGGGCCTCATATTCCGTATCCGGTAGAGGGCGGCAATTTCGCTCACCCCGAAATGGTGTGCGATCTGGACGAGGTCGTAGATCTGAATATCCTGGGTCCCGGCGGGAGTGCGGCGCTCTCCCCGGATCGCCTCTTCCTCGTCGTACACGTCCGCGATCGCCCGGCTCTGTCGGCCCTTTCCAAGCCCGCTCATGCACCGACGGACACCATCATCGGGCATCAAAAAAGCCGCCGCGAAGGCATTCGCCCGCACTTCGCGAAGGGTGTCCCGCTCGGAAGCTCGACTGACGGTGGGGCGTTCCCGATCCAGAAGAACGTGGGAGTATTCATGAGCAAAGGAAAATCGCTGCCGGATTCTCGGGTGCCCGTTGTTGACCGCAACGAGAATCCCGACGTCAGGTCCTTCCACAGTCAACCCCGAGATGTCATCCGGGAAGGGAACCTCCCCGGTCCGGACTCCCGCGCTCTCGAGCACCTGCGAAATGTCCTGGATCGGATCGTCGCAAAGGCCAAGACGACGGCGCTCCTCGGCCGCCACGGCAGTCCCCTGCTGAATCGCCTCCCACCGGGTTTTCGGAGCTTTTAGCGGGTAGACCGTAGGAACGGAAACCTCCCGCTCAACTTCCAGGAGTTGTTCGAGATTAGAGAGCTCGCGACCCATGGCAAGGGTCGGCCGAAGCGAGTCCTGAAAAGGTTCATCCTGGCGCAACTCCGGATGGGCGCGGAACAGAACGGTCATGACATCCCCTTGAGCAACTCTTTCGGAAAGGAAGTGCAGCAAATCCTTGCCGTAAAGATATGCCAGCCGATCCAATTCCAGGCTGGTCACCTCCCGCTTCCCTAACTCCATCTGGGCGATGGTTGACCGCGAAAGGCCGAAGCGCTTCCCCACATCCTCCTGGGTGAGCCCACACGCTTCCCGGGCTTCCTT
>JAENIX010000185.1 GCA_016844415.1 Actinomycetota bacterium
GTGTTCATCAGGACGCCGTCGCAGCCGAGCTCCATCGCCACCGCGGCGTCGGAAGCGGTCCCGACACCGGCGTCCACGATCACGGGCACCTTTACCGCGTCCAGTAGGATCTTAAGGTTGTACGGGTTTCGGATACCCAGCCCCGAGCCGATCGGGGCCGCCAGCGGCATGACTGCCGCGCATCCGGCGTCTTCGAGCTTTTTCGCCATTACGGGATCGTCGTTCGTGTAGGGGAGGACGATGAACCCCTCCTTGACTAGGACCTTCGCCGCGGCGAGCAGCCCTTCCGTGTCGGGGAAAAGGGTCTTCTCGTCGCCGATCACTTCGAGCTTCACAAAGTTAGACATCCCCGCCTCGCGCGCCAGGAGGCAGGTGCGGATCGCGTCGTCCGCCGTGTAGCAGGCCGCCGTGTTCGGCAGGAGGGTGTATCGCTTCAGGTCGACATGGTCGAGGAGCGACTCCTTGCTCCGGTCCAGGTTGACCCTTCGCACGGCCACCGTGACGATCTCGGCCCCCGAGGCCTCCAGCGCCCGGACCATCGTCTTGTAGTCCGGATATTTTCCCGTCCCGACCAGGAGCCGGGAGCGGAATGTTTTTCCTCCGATCGTTAGCGGCGTGTCCATCGCTATCCCCCTCCCACGAATGTGACGATCTCGATCCGGTCTCCCTCTGCGAGCGTCGCGTTTTCGAATTCGGCCTTGCGCACGAGGATCCGGTTGCGCTCCACGGCCACACGGGACTCAGGCAGGGAGAGCTCGCGCAGCAGCGACAGCACGGTCGCTCCCTCTCCCAAGGTCCGCGCTTCCCCGTTGACGAGTATCTCCATCGCTTTATCGCCCCTCATCAGAAATGAAGGTCTTTGCCGCCTTCCAGCGTCTGCGCCAGCTTCCGTTCGAACTCCTGCGACAGCGGCGACCCCTCCATCTCCTTCTTCCCTTCCCGGACCGCCGCGAGACACTCTTCCCGAAGCGAGGCGTCCCCGGTGGAAACCGCGAACTCCGCCAGCGTCAACAGGGCGTTGGGAAGACAGAAATCCCGGATGTGCCCGTCCACCGCCATCTCCGTGAACGTGTCCCCGGTCCTTTGCCGCCGGTAGCAGCTGGTGCAAAGCGACGGGAGATACCCCCGGGCGATGACCATCCGCACGATCTCTTCGAGGGGCCTCGTGTCGTCCACCTCGAACTGCTCGGCTTCGTGCCGGCGGACCCCCTCGCTGTACCCTCCCGGATCCGTCTTCGACCCTGCGCTGATCTGCGATGCGCCGATGTCCAGCACCCGCTCGCGAACGGCGGCGGGTTCGCGGGTCGTGACGACGACGCCGGCCGGGGGGACCGAGAGCCGGTACAGGATCACGATTCTCTCGAATTCAGCGTCCGATACCGGACAGGGGGCGGCGGAGAGCGGGGAGCCGAAGGCATGCTTGAACCGCGGCACCGAGATCGTGTGCGGGAAAGTGCCGAACGTTTCGAGGAGGTGCTCGGCGTGCCGGATGACCGAGAGGGCCTCGAACCTGTAGTCGTGAAGTCCAAGCAGCGCGCCTATCCCCACGTCGCGGAAGCCCGCCTCGATCGCCCTGTCCATGCAGGTGAGCCGCCAGGCGTAGTCGGCCTTCGACCCGGACGGATGCATCGCCGCGTAGGTTTCCGGGTGGTACGTTTCCTGGAACACCTGGAAGACCCCGGCTCCGGCTTCCTTTATCGCCCTGAGGTCGGCGACGGGCATGGGGGCGGCGTTCACGTGGAGTATGCGCATCCCGGTTTCCCGGTAAATCGCCCGCAGGACGTCCGCGATGTACCCGGACTGCGTGCGCACCGGGTGCTCCCCCGTCACCAGCAGCAGGCGGTGGAACCCTTTCTTTTCGAGGAAGCGCGCCTCGGCGGCGGCGGCCTCCGGAGAGAGAGTAATCCTACGCGCTTCCCGGTTCTCCCGGCGGAAGCCGCAGTAGAGGCAGCTGTTGCCGCACTCGTTGGACAGGTAGAGAGGCGCGAAGAGGACGATCCTTCGCCCGAACACCTCATCGCGCATCGCCCTGGCGGCTACGGCGGCCGTCTCCCATACCATGAGGTCGTCGGTACAAAGTAGCCTTGCCGCTTCGTGCAGATTCAGGCGCCGGCGCGGCGAGAGGGAGGACAGGAGGGCGAACGCTTCACGACGTCGCAGCGGGCGCGCGCCTTCCAGAAGCCTTGCGATCTCATCCGCCGACACGGGAAGGGCGGCGTCACGGACGTGTGTTTTCGGAAACATCAAAAATTCCTCCTGAAAAAGAAAAAACCGCGCCACGAAAGGCACGGTCCCTGATAACCACGCTCCCTGCGCCGGTATTACCCGGATCAGGTTCGACGGGTTGCCCGGGGCTAAGCTCACATCCCCGGGCTCTCAGCGAAAAGCACCCCAGGCGGTCGTAGATATAAATGATACGCCCCAGGCCGAATCTTTGTCAAACCGGCGCAACCGGCGCATCCGGTTCCCCCGCGCCTTTACTTGGGAGGTGGGGGTAGAGTAGACTTTTTATTGCATTCATTCCCGTTTCCAACTGCGCGAGGTGTGCCTGTTGGCCAGGCCGACGGTGGCGGAAATCAACCTCTCGGCGCTCCGGCATAATTACCGGATCATCCGTTCCCTGCTCCCGCTTTCCACCGGCATCTTCGCCGTCGTGAAGGCGAATGCCTACGGACACGGCGCGGTTGAGGTGTCACGTGCGCTGGCCGAGGAGGGAGCCAGGATGTTCGGGGTCGCCACTGTGGAGGAGGGGGTGGAACTTCGTCAGGCCGGCATCCTCGCACCCGTCGTGGTGCTGGGAGGGGTGGACGAGGCGCAGGCCGAGGAAGCGCATTCCAACAGGCTGTCGGCTGCCGTGTTCGACGAAGCTCAGATCCCGTATCTGTCTCGCATCGCGGCGGAACGAGGCAAGCCCTTTCCCATCCACCTGAAAGTCGACACCGGTATGGGCCGGCTCGGCTTTCTCCCGGCGAACAGCGCAAGGATACTGGAGGCCGTGAAGTCGCGCAGGGAACTGGTTGTGGAGGGGTGGATGACCCATCTTTCCTCCGCGGACGGAACCGGACAGGCGGACAGGGAATTTACAATTGAACAGCTTGATCGGTTTTCCCGCGGGATCCCGGCGATGCGGGAGGCTTTCGGACGGGAGGTGGCCGTGCATGCGCTGAACAGCGCCGGTATCCTCTTCTACCGCGAGTATGCGTTCGACATGGTCAGGCCGGGGATCATGCTTTACGGAAGCCTTCCCGCCGAGGGCCAGGGAGCCGACCTGGGGCTGCGTCCGGTGATGCGGCTCGTCACCAGGATCGTTTCTCTCAAGGAGCTCCCCCCGGGCCACCCCGTGAGCTACGGCCG
>JAENIX010000186.1 GCA_016844415.1 Actinomycetota bacterium
CGTGGCTTACTGCGCAGTCGGAATTCGCGGCTACCTCGCGGAGCGGATACTGAAACAGAACGGCTTCCACGCGCGGAACCTGAGCGGCGGTTACACCACTTGGAAGCTGTTCCAACCGTCGACGCCCCCGGCGTCGCAGGCGCCGCGCCTGGAGAGTTCATGTGTGAGCACATCGAGTGAGGATGCCGAGCCCGGGTCGTGCGGGGCGCCCAACGGCATGTCGGCGGGCGGCCATAACACCGAGCTTCTGGACGTTCGCGGCCTGCAGTGCCCGGGGCCGATCGTTTCAGTGAAGCAGAAACTGGATGCGTTGCCGAACGGCGCTTCGCTGAAAATACTGGCCAGCGATCAGGGGTTCCTGCGCGATCTGCCGTCGTTCTGCGATTCCACAGGGCATTCACTTCTTGCGCTTTCCGAAACCGGACAAGGCATCGAGGCGATGGTCCGAAAGGCGCTTGCGGCGCCCACAAGGCTGGACGCTTCGGCGACCGTCAAGCGCACCACCCTTGTTCTGTTCAATAACGATCTGGATCGTGCTATTGCCGCGTTGATCCTCGCCACCGGCTTCGCCGCCATCGGACACGAGGTTTCTGTGTTCTGTACCTTCTGGGGCCTGACGGTTTTACGAAAGGACAACCCGTCGCCTGTGAAAAAGGATTTCCTCAGTAGAATGTTCGGCTTCATGCTGCCTTCGGGCGCAAGGCGGCTTGCCCTGTCGAAACTTCACATGCTGGGCGCAGGCACCGTGATGATGAAGCACGTCATGAAGCGGAAAAACGTGCCGTCGTTGCCGGAGTTGATCGAGAAAAGCCGGCAGCTGGGGGTGCGTTTCACCGCATGCGAGATGGCCATGAACATCATGGGGATCCAAAAAGAGGAATTGCTCGACGGCGTAGAGACGGCAGGAGTGGCGAACTTCGCCGCCCTGGCGGAAAGAAGCGGAACGACCCTTTTCATCTGACAGCCGGCATGAAATGCGTCCTCCGGCCCTGATGGGCCGGAGGACGAACTGCGGGGATCTACTTGAGGGTGTCGACCAGCCCCTTCACGGCCGCGACCGACTTGTCCATCAACGCCTGCTCTTCGGCGTTGAGCTTGAACTGGATGATCTTCTCCACCCCGCCCGCTCCCAGCACGCAGGGGACGCCGACGAAGTAGCCCTTCACGCCGAACTCGCCGTTCAGGTAGACGCAGGAGGCGAGGACGCGCTTCTGGTCCTTCAGGATCGACTCGACCATCGCGATGGTGGAGGACGCCGGGGAATAGAAGGCGGAACCGGTCTTAAGGAGCGCGACCACCTCGCCGCCGGCCTTGCGGGTGCGGTTCACCATCGCTTCCATGACTTCCTTCGCCTTGGCGGCGCTGCCGTACTTCTGCTCCAGCAGCTCCATGACGGGGATCCCGGCCACGCTGGTGTAGCGGACCAGGGGCACCATGTCGTCGCCGTGGCCGCCCAGGGTCATCGCCGTCACGTCGCAGACGGATACGCCGAGTTCCCATGAGATGAAGGTGGCGAAGCGGGCGGAGTCAAGGACGCCTGCCTGGCCGATTATCTTTGTGTAGGGGATGCCGGTGATCTTCTGGCACAGGGTGACCATGGCGTCCAGCGGGTTGGAGATGACGATGACGAAGGCGTTGGGGCAGAACTTCTTGATCCCCTCGGACACCGCGGTCATGATCTTGGAGTTGACCTCGATCAGGTCGTCGCGGCTCATGCCGGGCTTGCGGGGGAGACCCGCAGTGACGATGACGATGTCGGAGCCGGCGATGTCCGCGTAGTTGTTGGTTCCCTTGAGGGAGACGTTGAAGCCGTCCACCTTGGAGGCCTCGGCGATGTCCAGGCATTTTCCCTGGGGCATCCCCTCGATGATGTCGAACAGCACGACGTCGCCGAGTTCGCGCAGGGCGCAGAGCTGGGCGAGAACTCCACCGATCTGACCGCCACCGATGATCGCAATCTTCTTCTTTGCCATGAATTGCCCCTCCTTTGTGGATGTGAAAAATCGATCGGGATGAAAACGTTGACACGGACTATATCACATAATCGACTGTATACTGTATATATAAAAAAAGGGTCTCGACGGGGCCGAAAATGGCGGGGCGGGGTCAGTCCGGGCCGGCCAGGGAGGAGATGACAGGGGGTATCAGGTAGGTGGCGAGCTGCGTATGGGAGCCGCCGCCCAAAACCACGGCCAGCTTTCCCCCGCAGATCTCGTTTGCCAGGTCCCGCATCAGGGCTGCAATATTCCAGTAGCATGGGCCGGTCAGACCGATGTCGCCGTAGTCCCCCTGGTGGGTGTCGAAGCCGAAATACCAGAAGAGAAGGTCGGGCCGGAAGCGGCGGGCCCGGGGAGGGAACTGCCCGGCCACAAGATCGAAATACAGATCGTTCATGGACCGGCCGGAACCACGGCCCTCCAACGTGTCGGGACAGGGGAGATCCACCTTCGTTCCGTCGGTGGACTCGAGATTCATTCCGCAGACGCAGACGTGCAGGATATCCGGATCGTTCTGAAACAGGTCTCGCGTGCCGTCGCCGTGGTGGGCATCGGTATCCAGGATGGCGAAACGGCTGAGCCCGTATTTCTCCCGGAGGTTGACGATGCATAGCGCCACGTCGTTGAAGCAGCAGTACCCTCCGAAAAAATTGTTTCCGGAATGGTGGCCCCCGGCGCCGATGAAGGCGAAGGCGTTGGATATTTCACCTTCGGCGATCTTTTCCCCCGCCATGACCACTCCTCCCGCCGAGTGCCAGGCGGTGGAGCATAGCGGGTCGCTCTTAACCCCTTCGATCAGGTCCGGAGAATGGACTTTCAACAGCAAATCCCGGCTTATAGGGCCGGGTTCATACATTATTACCTTATCGCTCGAAAGGAGAGGGTCAAGGGCCATGGGAAAGCCAGCTAGCCGCGCCCCTGTCGTAAGATAGCTTCGCCGGGAATAGGAGGGATGATAGAAAATTCCGGTGGTGTAACGGGTCATCCGCGATAGTATACAACGTTTGCTCTTGACGGTATGGCCGTGTCTTGAAAAAATGGGAAACCGGCCCGCGGCCGGTTAAGCCGTAGAGGCGCGAACCGCGGAAATCCCCTCCGCGCCCAGGTGAGGACAACTATGGGAAGAAAGATCAATTTCAACGCCGGTCCAGCCGCGCTTCCTCTCCCCGCGCTCGAACGCGCCCGCGAGGAGCTTCTCGACTTCGCGGGAAGCGGAATGTCGGTTATGGAACACAGCCACCGGGGCAAGGAATACGAAGGGGTCCACGACGAAGCGATCGCTCTCGTCCGGGAGCTACTGGGCGTCCCGTCGAACTACGAGGTTCTTCTGCTCCAGGGAGGGGCGACGGGGCCTGGGGCGAGAAGGCTCTCGGCGAAGCGAAGCTCGTCTCTGCTTTGTTCGGCGCCAATGTGGCGGTCCAGAGCCTCGGCGTCGGAGAAGGCAAGGAGAAGAGCTACACCCGGGTGCCTGCGCCGTCGGAAGTTAAGGTCGATCCCGGGGCCTCGTACCTGCACATCACGTCGAACGAGACGATTCACGGGGTTGAGTTCAACGTCGACGGCTCCCGCGGCTTCCCTGCAACGGGGAACGTGCCGCTCGTCGCCGACATGTCGAGCGACTTCCTGTGGAGGCCCTTCGACGTCACAAAGTTCGGCATCGCCTACGCGGGGGCGCAGAAGAACATAGGCCCGTCGGGTGTCGTGGTGGTTGTGATTTCGAAGGATCTGGTGGAAAAGGGGAGGAAGGACATCCCCAAGATCTTCCAGTTCCGCACGCACGCCGAGAACAAGTCGCTCTACAACACTCCTCCCACATTCGGCGTCTACATGGTCCGCAACGTCCTCGCCTGGCTGAAGGGCCTGGGCGGCCTCGCCAAGGTGGAGGAAGTGAATCGGAAGAAGGCGGCTCGCCTCTACGGCGTCATAGATAAGAACCCCCAGTTCTTCCGTTCTCCTGTTGAAAAGGAAAGCCGGTCGGTTATGAACGTGGTCTTCCGGCTTCCCAGCGAGGA
>JAENIX010000187.1 GCA_016844415.1 Actinomycetota bacterium
GAGCAATGAGAGGGTGCCGCCGTAGGCGTTACCCAGGCAGACGATACCCTTCCTGCCGTGGGCGAAAAAGAGCGCCGCTTCCGCCGCCATGCCCGAGGCGAACACCAGGGCCGATTCCGCGTTTTCCAGGCTTGCGAGCTTGCCTCCACGCTCTTTATCGTCGGGTTCATGCCGTAACGGGTGTAAAGGTTCCCCTCGCGCCTCCCTTCCACCACATCGAGGAGGTCGGCTGTCGAACGGAATCCGAATGTGGTCGTGTTGTAGATCGGCGTGTGCGGAGATCCCTGCGCGTCTCTTACCTCCCCCGCATGCACGCATCGAGTGGACAGATCGTGGTCCTTCTTCATGTACATCCCCCCCCCTTGAGTATTCCGAATATCTCCCGGTATCCGATCCATTACCTGAATTATGCGATCTCTTCCAGCAAATGAATTACCTCTCCCAGTTCTTCCCAGGTCGTCGCGCGGCCGAGGCTGAACCGGACGGCGCCCATTCCTTCCTCCGGCGGCACGCCCATCGCCTGTAGGACCGGGGACAGCGTCACCGACCCGGCATGGCAGGCCGAACCCGTGGACGCGGCGACGCCCGGCAGGCGGGCAAGCACTTCCGCGCCTGAGCGTCCCTTGAAGTTGACGTTGAGGGTGTTGGGAAGCCGTTCCGTCGGATGGCCATTGAGCGTCACCCCATCTCCGAACACCGCTTTCATTCCATCATGGAACCGGTCGCGCAACGCACGGACGTGCGGCATTCCTATCCATTTCCTCGCGGCTTCGCACGCCGCGCCCAGCGCGACGGCCAGCAGGACGTTCTCGGTCCCCGCCCGTCGCCCCGACTCGTGCCCCGCGCCGTGGACGAACGGCTCGATCTTCGTCCCTTCCCGGATGTAGAGCGCCCCAACCCCCTTCGGCGCGTAAACCTTATGCCCTGCGATCGAGAGCAGGTCCACCCCCAATTCCTCCACGTCGGCGGAAATCTTCCCCACGGTCTGCGCGGCATCCGTGTGAAAGGGGATCCCCGCTTCCCTGGCGACGGCTGCTATCTCGGGGATGGGTTCGATGGTACCAACTTCGTTGTTGGCGTGCATCACCGTTATGAGAACGGTTTTTTTCGTGATGGCCCTGCGGACATCGTCCGGATCCACCAGGCCGGAGCGGTCGACCGGAAGGACGGTGACTTCAGCCCCCATTTTTTCGAGGAAGCGGCAGGGATTGATCGTGGCAGGATGCTCCACCGCAGCCGTAATCAAGTGGCCCCCACGTTCAAGGCTCGCGAAGAAGATCCCCTTGATGGCGTGGTTGTTCGCCTCGCTCCCGCCGCTGGTGAAGATGACCTCGGTCGGATCGCATCCCAGAAGCCCCGCCACCTGCCCGCGCGCCTTTTCCATCGCATCTTTCGCTGGAGCCCCCGCCCAATGGAGGCTGGACGGGTTCCCGTAATGTTCCGTCAGGAACGGGCGCATCGCCTCGACCGCCTCCGGGGCGATCGGCGTGCTCGCGTTGAAATCGAGATAGATTTTCCGGTCCATCGACCCTCCTTGCGAGCAAGACAGAAATTAAATCCTCGCCTATCCGGCAACCGAAATCGGGGGCGTGCGTTCGAGCGCGGATGAGCCCCTTCTTATATCCATCCGAATCTTACCGGTGTCTTGTAGACCCGGTATGAGAAAAGGGCGGCCAGGGCGAAGAGGAGGGCATTCGCCGGAAGACCGAACCACCCGGAGATCTGGAGGCCGAGAAGAACAAGTGTCATGACGATGAAGAGACAGAGAGCGGCCAATCTCTTGCGCCGGAGCCTGAGAGGCGCAATTTCCCCTGCGATCTCTGCAGGTATCTCATCACCCTTAACCGTGGCCAGGAGCTTCTCTATCGCTGGCTGGATGCGGAAATGCACAAGAGAAAGCAAAGAAGTCAGAACAAGAAGCAACATCATCTTGACTGCAAGAACATGGTTTTCAAGTAATGTGGCCAAAGGCGCTCCACCTGCGGGCAGAAGGAGGATGCCGGTGACAAGGGCCGAAAGTTGATAGACATAGCATCTTGTGGCCGCACCTTTTATGATGTTCTCGAAATACCTGTCCACGGCAAAGGGGGCCTTGCCGAAGAGGACCCTTTCGTTCACAACAATAAGGTTGTAGAGCGGGGCGGACATGAAAACGACCGACAGGATGTGGAGAAATTTAAGAATATTGTAGACCATCATGCAACCTCCTTCATGGGGCTTACCTGGTTCCGTCGCCGACGACTAGGAGAAACCCTCTTCCCCGCCATTTTAAACGCCATCTTCCAAACGCATATCGGCGTGCTCGCGTTGAAATCGAGATAGATTTTCCGGTCCATCGATCCTCCTTTAATAGCCGGCCCGCAAACGAAGGTACAGATTGTCGTCCCTGTCGAGCTGGCCGAACTGGGTGAAGTCCTTCTTCCCGAAGAAGACGTTGGCCCCCGACGCGACGGACAGCCGGTCGGTGATCTTGCAGGAGATCTGGGGATTGACCATGCCGTCCTCGTCCGAAGGGCTGTAAAAACCGACCAGGGAGAGCTCCACCGTCTGGTGGCGGAGGAACCGGGTCAGGCGCAGGAAGAGAAGGTGACGATATTCCTTTTTTCCCGGCGCGCCGGGGGGGAGGGAAGCCTTGTAGGCCCCGTAATCCAGCATCTGTTCCAGATAATACTGGGCGCGGACGGTGAAATCGGTCCGGAGCTCCCGCTCGTAGCCCAGCAGGTACCTCAGGGAAGAATTTTCGATCAAGGGATTCGTTCCCGGCCTGTCCTCCCGGGAATCGTAATAACCGAACTCGAAACTCGCGACGCCCTGGAGAAAGGGACCCCGCAAACTGGCGCCGTAGACCGACAGTTTCGGAAAGAAGAGCGTCCCGTCGGCCGGATCCATGCCCGTCGGCTCCTTGAAGAAGCCGCGAAATCCGTAGAGGGCGCCCTCGTAACTTCCGAAGGTCCGAAAAAACCTTAAGGCGAGTTCGGTATTCTCCAGAATCGCGGCGGGCTTCCTCGTGGAGAGGCTCTCGCCGCGGGCCGCAATCCGGTTGGCGAAAGGGTTGAAGAAGGAGAGCCGCTCCCCCTTCGGGATTTCGCTAGGCGTGAAATGAGGGACGACGACGAGATCCAGGGATAGGGGGCCGGGATACAGGCTGAACTTCACCGCGTCGTTCCCGAGCTTCAGGTACTCCATGCTCCTCCCGGTGAAGAAGGAGACGAAGTCCTTGGGAAACAGGTCGTTGATGAAGATCAGGTCGCCCGTCCCCCAGGTGAGGATCTGCCGGCCGGCGCGGACGTCGAGGGCCCGCGCGGGAGAAAGGTCCAGGTAGAGTTCCCGAAGGTCCGCATCC
>JAENIX010000188.1 GCA_016844415.1 Actinomycetota bacterium
CGCGGCACGGTGATGGATGCGGTGTTCGCCGCATGGCAGCGATGCAGGGAACTCTCGACGTGAGGGGAATGCCATGTTCGTGATGAAAAACCTGATCTTTGCCCTTGCCACGATCCTGGACTACGTTCTCTGGGCCTACATGTGGGCGCTGGTGATCCGCGCGCTGCTCTCCTGGGTCAACCCGGACCCGTACAATCCCATCGTGCGGGCGCTCCGTTCGATCACGGAACCCGTCCTGTCTTTCCTGCGCAGGAAGCTGCCGCTGATGGCGGGCAGCATCGACCTCTCTCCGCTTGTGGCGATCCTGGCTGTCGTTTTCCTGCAGCGATTTCTTGTGAAAACCATCATGGACATCGCCGCCAGGATCCCTTGAAAAGTCCCCGCGGAACCGGAAGCGTTCCCGGCGACGTTTCGACGACGCTGTCCGTTCGCGTCATCCCGCGTTCTTCAAGGAACGAAGTGGCGGGTTTCTCGGAAGGCACGGTCCGGATCCGTCTTACCGCCCCGCCGGTCGAGAATCGCGCCAACGAGGCGCTCGTGCGGTTCCTTTCCCGGGTTCTGGACGTCCCCCGCGGCAGGGTGGAGATCGTTGCCGGTGGGACCGGCCGCCGGAAAATCGTCCGTGTCGCGGGAGCGGCAAGGGAAGATGTATTTCGGA
Organism: Actinomycetota bacterium; assembly: GCA_016844415.1. GTDB lineage: Bacteria > Desulfobacterota > Deferrimicrobia > Deferrimicrobiales > Deferrimicrobiaceae > JAENIX01. The sequence goes on from JAENIX010000188.1 coordinate 659, forward strand.
GATTGGGCCTGTCCTAGCGTACCGTCTCGCGGTTCGCTACAGCAGCCCGCGGACCAGGCCGCCGTCCACCTGTATGGTGGTCCCAGTGATATAGGAGGAAGCCTCGGAGGCCAGGAAGGCGACGAGAGCTCCCACCTCTTCCGGCCTGCCGAACCTCCCCGCGGGAATCTCGTTGACCCCGGCATCCATCGCCTCTTCCACCGATATCCGTTGCTCTCCGGCGCGCTTCTCTATCAGCGACTTGAGGCGGCCGGTCAGGATGTATCCGGGGCAGATGTTGTTGACGGTGATGTTGTGCACCGCGACTTCGCGGGAGAGCGTTTTCGCCATGCCGACGACCGCGCTGCGGACGGCGTTGGACTGTATGAGGTTGTCGATCGGTTGCTTGACCGAAAAAGAGGTGAGCTGGATTATGCGGCCGTATTTCTGCGCGATCATCCAGGGAAGGCACTTCCTTATGCATCGAACGCCGCTTAAGAAATTCAGGTGGAACGCTTTGAGCCAGTCCTCGTCGGCGGCGCCGAAGAAACCGGAGGGCGGCGGACCGCCTGCGTTGTTGACAAGTATGTGAATGGTGCCGAAGGCTTCGCGAATACCGGCGAAGAGCGAATCGATTTCCCCGGCGTCGGTCAGGTCGGCGCGGACGGGAAGCACGGGGTTCCCTGTCCTTGCCGATATTTCATCGGCCGTCCTGGAAAGGACTTCGCCGTTCCTGGCGCATATGGCGACACGCGCTCCCTCGGCCGAAAGCGCTTCGGCGCTCGCCCGTCCGATACCCTTGCTGCCCGCGCAGACGAGGGCGGTTTTACCCCGCAAGCCCAGTTCCATCCGTTAGCCTCCGATAGCTTGGGCCTATTAAGCGATTGTACGTCATGCGGCGGCGAATGGGCAAACGCCGCAGTTGCCGTCATTCCGATGGAAAGGGGGTGCCGGAGGGTTATTTTGGGGTGGGGTATAACCCTCCGGCCAAGGGCAGGGAAACGCTGCGATCAAACGCAACGTTTCCGCCATAACATTTGATGAGAGCAAAATGGATGCCGATGCATGGAAAATAAAAAATATAGAAATTACATATAATTCCATACTATACGGTCACAGGAACCATTATTGGATTGGTAAAATGGCGTTTTACGGATGGTTATTTCACCAGGTCAAAGCCATTTCACGAGACCTTCTGCACCCAACGATACCGGTCCGGGATCTCCCCGTACTGAATCCCCATGATCTCATCGAGGAGCGTGCGCGACATCTCCCCGACACGCCCTTCGTTGATGGAGATCTCCTCTCCATTGTGGCTCAGCATTCCGACGGGGGATATAACGGCGGCCGTTCCCGTCCCGAACGCTTCACGCAACGAGCCGTCCCTGGCTGACGCGCGCACTTCGTCGATGGTGACCGGCCGCTCGGAGACTTTACTACCCCGATCGCGGACGATGCGTAACACGGAATCGCGGGTGACGCCGGGGAGGATCGACCCGGTCAGGGGAGGGGTGACGATCTCGTCGCCGAAACGGAAGAATATGTTCATCGTGCCGACCTCCTCGATGCACCCCTGCTGTCCCGCATCGAGCCAGAGCACCTGGTCGAATCCTTTCTCTTTCGCGTTCCGCGCCGCAAGCAGGCTCGCGGCGTAATTTCCGGCTGTCTTCGCTTCTCCCACGCCGCCCCTTGCCGCCCGGACGTAGCGCTGTTCCACGAGGATACGGACGGGCTCGAAGCCTCGCGAATAGTAGTTTCCCACCGGACCCGCGATGATGAAATAAAGATACTCGGCCGATGGCCTCACACCAAGGCCGGGCTCGGTGGCGATCATCACAGGGCGGATGTACAAGGAAGTCCCCCGTGAAGAGGGAATCCAGTCCCTGTCTGCGCGCAGCAGGGCGGAGACCGCCTCGAGCTGGTCCTCCGGCGGTATCTCCGGCATGCAGAGCCGCGCGGCCGACCGGTTCATCCGCTCGAAGTTCATCCGCGGGCGGAAAAGGCAGATTGCGCCGTCGGTTCCCCTGTAGGCCTTCAGCCCCTCGAAGACCTCCTGTCCGTAATGAAGCACCATCGCGGCGGGGTCCATGGCGATAGGCCCGTACGGCGCTATTCGCGCGTTTTGCCATCCGTGTTCCTGCCTGTATTCCATGAGGAACATGTGGTCGGAGAAGATCTTCCCGAACCCAAGTGCCGATTCGTCGACCGGCTTCGGTTTCTTCAGGGATGGCGCTGCCAGATCGGTTGTGATCTTCATGGTTTAAGTTCCTTCACGGATATTAGTATCTTCGGCATCGATATGATCCCATTTCCTGGCTTTTTTTGCACTCCCAAGGGGCGAATATCCTGCTTGCCTTCCGGTCACCGTGCAGAAAAGGCCATTGGCTGCGCATTTTAATTAAAGATTTAAATGTAAATGTTCGATAACAGTGTTGACGTTGGGAGGTGCCAGGACTCCGTTTCGGCAATAAAGCATATATTATTCACGTAATACATAATTTTATTATGGAGAAAGTATTTGAAATATTTGAAAATTAAAGATATAAGTCTGGATTGTGAACCGGCCCGGGAGTGGGCAATGAAGAAGAGGAACTGCTGGGAAGTAATGGATTGCGGCCGCGGGCCCGACAACTCCCACGTGGGATTGTGCCCGGCCGCCGATGTCAGCGTGCTTGACGGCGTCCACGACGGATTGAATGCAG
>JAENIX010000286.1 GCA_016844415.1 Actinomycetota bacterium
GAGGTCGTCTTCGTTGAACGGGATCCGCGGCGGCTGGAAGGGGTATGCGCACACCGTGCCGATCTGGACGAACTTTTTCACAGCGGCCTTGCGGGATTCTTCCATGAGATGGATCCCCATCGCCGCGTTGTCGAAGAAGAGGGCTCCAGGGTGGGCCCGGTTCCAGCCGATGCCGCCGGCGTTGGCGGCCAAGTGGATGACGATGTCCCTTCCCGCGACGACTTTCGAGCAGTCCCCGGGGCGGCGCAGGTCGTATTCGGGAAACCGTGGGACGAAGATGTTCTCGGCTTGCGCGCCCCGCTCGACCATCTTGCCGATGACCGGGCCCCCGAGGAACCCGTCCCCGCCGGTGACCAGGATCTTTTTCCCGGAGAAAAAGCTCACCGCTCGCCCCGCCTGAACTCTTCCCAGCAGGCCCGCGTCTCCTTGTCATGGACGGAATACAGGAACTCGTTCATTTCCTCCAGCCACCGAAGACGCTCCGCTACCGGAACCTTTTCCCATTCCCTGATCTGCTCGTCGGTTACGAAGTATCGAACGCCGCCTGAAGCATCCTTCATTTCTTCTTCCCCATCTTCCTGCGCAGGGCTTCCACGTCCGACAGATCCTGCTGTCTTCCCGCCTGTTCTTTCATGGTTATCAGGTCGGCCTCGCATACCGCCGGGATCTCGATCTCGCCCTCCCCCGCATGAAACCGTTTTCTTCTTGAATATGCCTCCTCGAAAGAGATGGGCTCATCGATGAAAACGTCGATCGCCAACGCGGGGCGGGCCTGGCTTCGAAAACTCAGCACAAGCATGTTCTTCTCTTCCTTCCAGCCGCGCCGAATTGCCGCATCCGCCATCGCTTCAGGGGGGACGGGAACCGCGGGGGAGAATCCCATCTTCTTCATGGCGGACAAGAAATTGATGACATTCCCCTCCTCGAGCCCTACGAACAGATCGATATCCGCCGTGGACCGCGGGATGCCGTGAAGGTTCATCGCAACGCCGCCCACCACGAGATAGCGCACTCCAGACTTATGCAACGTATCGAACAGATCGAGGTAAAACTTTTCAGGAGCGTCCCGGGCTTGAAAGTAAAGTTTAAGATCGTCCCTGCATTAAAGCTTTGACCCGATGGGGAAACCTTTGGCGGCGAGAATTCTGCGCCCGTCGCCCGGAGGCGTCAGGCCGGCCTCCTCCATGTCGGCGTCGACCATGATTCGCACCAGCTCCCGGAAGGTGATTTTCGGCTCCCAGCCAAGCAGTTTTTTTGCCTTGGACGCGTCGGCGAAAAGGTTCTCGACCTCCGTCCGGCGTACGAGAACGCCTCTTCCACGAACTCCTTTACCGAGTTCGACTGGCCAGTCCCCACGACGAAATCGTCCCCCCGGTCGTGCTGGAGGATCCGCCACATCGCCTCCACGTATTCGTAGGCGAACCCCCAATCGCGCCGCGCGTCCAGGTTCCCCAGGAATAGATCCTTCTGCTTCCCCGCCTTGATGGCGGCGACCGCGCGGGTGATCTTGCGCGTTACGAAAGTCTCGCCGCGCCGGGGCGACTCGTGGTTGAAGAGGATGCCGTTGCTCGCGAACATCCCGTACCCTTCCCGGTAGTTGATCGCCATCCAGTAGGAGTACACCTTGGCGGCCCCGTAGGGAGAGCGCGGGTAGAAGGGGGTCTTTTCGTTCTGCGGCGGCGGCGTGCCGCCGAACATCTCGCTGGAGGACGCCTGGTAATACCTGGCCTTGCCCCCCGCCCTGCGCACCGCCTCGAGGATGCGGGTCGTGCCGATGCCTGTGATGTCGCCGGTGTACTCCGGGATGTCGAAGGAGACGCGGACGTGGCTCTGCGCGCCCAAGTGGTAGATCTCGTCGGGCTGCACGTTATATATGAGATTGGTGAGCTGCCCGGAATCGGAGAGGTCGCCGTAATGCAGGAACATCCGCGTGCCCGGGATGTGCGGATCGAGGTAGATGTGCCCGAGCCGCCCCGTGTTGAAGGTGGAGGCCCTCCGGATCAGGCCGTGGACCTCGTACCGGCCTTGGGCATGTTGTTCTCCGGACTTCTTAGGAACGTCCCGGTTCTGAGGTCGAGTTCTTAGGAACGTCCCGGTTCTGAGGTTCGGTTCTGAGGTTCTTTGCATTCTATACGGTTGGTGGGGGATAATTCAACGATGGACCCGATCGCGCTGCTGAGGGAATACCTGCGGATCGATACCTCCAACCCGCCGGGGGATTGCCGCGCGGCCGCGGAGCTGCTCTGCCGCGTCCTTGTCGAAAACGATCTTGTCCCGATCACTTACGGAGCCACGCCCGAAAAACCCAACGTCCTGTGCCATGTCGGCGGCAAGGAGGAGCCGGCGCTCGTCCTCATCCATCACATGGATGTCGTGCCCGCGAAGGCGGAAGAATGGAGCGTTCCGCCATTTTCTGCAGAAATCCACGAGGGGTACCTCTACGGCCGGGGCACTCTTGACACAAAAGGGCTGGGCGCGGCGCACCTGTGCGCGGCGATCAACGCGGCGAAATCCGGAAAGCTTCGGCGGAAGCTCTTCCTCGTCGCGAACGCGGACGAGGAGGTGGGCGGCGGCGAAGGCGCGGAATATTTCGTGAAGAACTTGCCCCTCTCCTTCGGGCACGCGTACGGGATGAACGAGG
>JAENIX010000189.1 GCA_016844415.1 Actinomycetota bacterium
GGCGATCGGGCTGGCGGAAGGGGGGACGGCGGGACTCATCAGGTATCTTTCCGGGGATCTTAGGGGGGCCATCAGGGAGACGTCGAACGTCTTCAACGATCCGGCAACGGTGGAGCTGATCGACCGGATCCAGTACCCCCTCGCGCCGGACATCGTGGGCGACTGCGACCGTAAGCGGTCCGGACTTGACCCGCTGCTGCTACATTCCATCATCCGCCAGGAGTCCCTTTTCCAGATCAACGCCCTGTCGCCGGCCGGGGCCGTCGGCCTTATGCAGCTCATGCCGGGCACGGCCTCCGCGGTCGCCCGCAAGGAGAAGATGAAGAAACCCCGGCGCAAGGACCTTCTCGATCCGCAGCTGAACGTGGCTTTGGGGGCTGCTTATCTGTCGCACCTGGTGCGGGATTACGGGGGAGACTACGTTCGCGCGGTGGCCGCCTATAACGCGGGGGAAGCGGCGGTGGCGAGATGGTGGGGAGAGGCGAAGAGGGATCCGGCGCTCTTTCTGGAAAACGTGACGTACCGGGAAACCCGCTTTTACATACGCAGGGTATTCTTCAATGTTCTCCAATATTATTCGATATATAGGTCTCAGATGTTCGTCCATTACTTTCCCATCGTTCCCATAGCAGCGCCGCCAGTTCCCGGTGTCCCTTCGCCCCGGCCGATCGAAGAGACGCCCGATTCCCCGCCTGTGCCGCCGCTCTCGCCCGAAGGCGGGCGACCCGGCGCGCCGCCTGCGCCGCCACCCTCCTGAAGCCGGGCGTGTCCCGCCATTCGCGGGCGACCGCCTCGATCGCCTCCGACTGATACTTTTCCCCGCGGCACACGAGCACCGCGTCGCACCCCGCGAGGATCGCCATCACGGCCGCATGTCCGATCCCGAATCCCAGAGAGACCGCTTTCATTTCCAGGGCGTCGGAGAACAACACTCCGTGGAACCGGAGCTTCTTCCGTAGCAACCCCGTCAGGATCTTCCGTGAAAGAGTGGCAGGGTATTCCGGATCCAGCGACGGATAAAGGACGTGCGCGGTCATGAGCGCCGGAACGCCTGCGCTCACCGCCCGCCGGAAGGGGAGGACCTCCCGGCCGAGAAGCGTCCCGCGGGAACTTCGCACGACGGGCAGCTCTTCGTGGGAATCCGCGTCGGTGTGGCCGTGGCCGGGGAAATGCTTCCCCACGGGAATGACGCCGCCGTACTGGGAACCGCGCTGGAACGCAATTCCGAGGCGCGCAACGGTTTCCGGGTCGCTTCCCAGAGCCCGGTCCCCGATCACCGGGTTTTTCGGGTTGCTGTCGACGTCCAGCACGGGCGCGAAGTTGACGTTGATCCCGACGGAGGAAAGTTCAAGCGCGATCGCCGCGCCCGCCGCTTCCGCAGCCCGCTCGGCGTGACAGCAGAACAGGGAGTAGCTTCGCGCGGGCGGGAATTGCGTGAACCCGGGATCCTTAAGCCTTGTGACCCTGCCTCCTTCCTGGTCGATGGCGATCAAAGGGGCGAGACGGCTTTTGCCGGCCGCCGCCCGGATCTCCCTGCACAGTTCCTTGACCTGCTTAGGCCCTTCCAGGTTGCGTGAGAAGAGTACGACGCCCGCCGCATTGCCGTCCCGAAGCCACGCCGCAAGCCGCGGCGGCAACGACTTCCCCTCGAACCCGGCCATCAGAAACGGGAAGGCGGGGTCTTTTTTCCGGGTCCGGTCCATCCCGCCCTACTTCACGGCCCCCATGGTGAACCCCGCGATGAAGCGGTCCAGGAAGAATGTGTAAACGACGGCCACGGGAATGCTTGCGATGAGGGCGCCGGCCATCAGCGGGCCCCACTGGAACACGTCCCCGCGCACCAGCTCCGTCGGTACCCCGATGGAAACGGTCTTTTTCGCGGAGACTGAAATGAAGGTTAGGGCGTAGATGAACTCGTGCATGGAAAGGGTGAAAGCGAACACTACGACCGTCAGGAGCCCCGAGATCCCGAGGGGCAGTACGACCCAGAACATCGCTCCCAGGCGGGAGTGCCCGTCGATCATCGCCTGCTCCTCGATGTCCTTGGGGATCGTCTTGAAGAACCCCATCAGCAGCCAGGTGCAGAACGGGATCGTGAAGGTCGGGTAGATGAGTATGAGCGACCAGAGCGACTCCTGCAGACCGAGAGCGGAGGCGAACCGGGAGAGCGGAATGAACAGGATCGTCGGCGGGACGAGGTAGGTGAGGAAGATTCCGATGCCGAGCGTTTCCCCCCATCCCTTCGCCCACCGCGCCAGACTGTAAGCCGCCGGTACGGCGATCGCGAGCGTGATCGCGACCACGGCGAGGCCGACCCAGAGAGTGTTCAGGACGTACGTCACGAAGTGCGTTTCGAACAGCAGGAGCCGCAGGTGGTCCAGCGTCGGGGGTTCGTTGAACAGGAACGGGTTGGCGACGGGGTTGAACAGGTCGTGGTCCCGCTTGAACGTCGCGATGACCATCCAGTAGAACGGGAACGCCCCGAACAGCGCGAAGCTTCCAACGAGTGCGTACAGGCCTCCGCGGCGCATCGTTTTCCGCGCGTTCATCACACCACCTCGCTCTTCCGGACCATCCGCAGCATCAGGATGGCGATGCCTGCGAGGACCGGGAACAGGAAGAGGGAGATAGCCGCCCCCTGGGCGAGATCCCCTCCCTCGATCCCCTTGAAGAAGGTCCACGTCGAGAGCACCTGGGTGGTGTGCACCGGGCCGCCCCGCGTCATGACGTAGACGACGGTCATATCGGTGAACGTGAAGACGAGTCCGAACAGGAAGGCGATGCTGATGATGGGAAGGGTCAGCGGGATCGTGATCTCCAGCGTCCTTCGCCAGGGGCTCGCCCCGTCGACCTCGGCCGCCTCGAGGAGGTCCTTGGGGATGGAGCTCAATCCCGCCAGCTGGATCACCGTCGCCAGCGGCAGCAGTCTCCACACGTGGACCATGATCACGGAGGCCATTGCGAGCCCGGGCACGCCAAGCCAGTAAAGGTTCTGCATCGGTCCCAGGAGCGCGCCGGGAGAACCGAGCAGCCCAAGATAGCGGAGGATCCAGTCGAACGGGCTGAAGATCGAATCGTACATCCAGAGCCAGCCGATCGTTCCGAGCGATATCGGCGCCGTCCAGGGGAGCATGATGAGGAAACGCGCCAGCCACTTGCCATGGAACTCCTTCATCAGGGCGGTCGCGACGATCCTCGAAAGGAGGATGACCAGGATCTGGGAGGCGAACGCGAAGAAGAACGTGTTCTTCAGGGCGAGCCGGAAGACTGAGTCGTCAAGGATGGCGGCGAAGTTCTCGAAGCCGACGATCCGGAGGGTCGGGTC
>JAENIX010000190.1 GCA_016844415.1 Actinomycetota bacterium
AATGTATTTGATTCGGACCCAGCAGATTGTATACCGTATACAATCCGTTTTATACCAAGAAACGTTTCGGCAAGTCAAGGCAAAAGGGAGCCGTTTGACCTTATGAGATTTCCCCTGTAGGATAAGCAACTTACATGGCGGCCGGAAGGCCGGGAATGACGGCGCTCAAGCGGGAGAACCAGGGTGGATACGCAAGGGAAAAACCTCATCATCTTCGACGGTGCGTGCGGCACGAACCTGCAGCGCATGCGCCTGCCGGCGTCCGCCTGGGGGAGCCACGATGGGTGCAACGAATACCTGAACCTGTCGGCCCCGGAGGCGATCTCGGAGCTGCACGCCTCGTTCCTCGAGGCGGGCGCCACGGTTGTGGAGACGAACACGTTCGGCGCCAACGACATCGTCCTCGCAGAGTATGGCCTTTCGGACCGGGTGGAGGAGATCAACGCCGCCGCGGTGGAGTGCGCGCGGGCGGCCATCCGGCGGCATAACCCGGCTGCCCGGATCGCGGGCGCGGTCGGGCCGACCACCAAGCTGCCTTCCCTCGGGCACATATCTTTCGAGGATTTGGCGAAGTCCTATTCCCGGCAGGTCGGTGCGCTGGCGGGTGCGGGAGTGGACTTTCTCCTGATCGAGACGTGCCAGGATCTCATGCAGGTCAAGATCGCGCTGATCAGCTGCTTCGAGACGCTGGAAAAGCTCGGGAAAGAAATCCCCGTGATGGTATCCCTTACGGTGGAGAACACGGGAACGATGCTGATCGGCTCGGACGTGGCGGCGGCGGCGGCTGTGATAGAGCCGTTCCCGGTCTTTTCCCTCGGCCTCAACTGCGCGACGGGGCCGGAAGGGATGAAGTCCCACATCCGGTACCTCGGCCGCCACTGGCCCGGCAGGGTGTCGTGCTTCCCGAACGCCGGGATGCCGCAGGTGGTCGACGGCAGGACCGTCTACCCTCTTTCGCCGGAGGCCTTCGCCTCCCAGATGAAAGCGTTCGTGGAAGAGGACGGCGTGAGCGTCGTCGGCGGCTGCTGCGGCACCACGCCGGAACACATCCGGCGCCTGGCGGAAGCGCTCTCCGGGGTTTCGCCGGCGGATCGCAGGCCGCAGTGGAAGCCGTCGCTTTCCAGCCTGTACCAGGCGGTGGAGATCCGGCAGGAGATCCCGCCGCTTCTGATCGGCGAGCGGGCAAACGCCAACGGCTCCCGCAGGTTCCGGGAGCTGCTGCTGGCGGACGACTACCCCGGGGCCTTGAAGATCGCCATCGAGCAGCAGGAGGACGGCGCGCACGCCGTGGACCTCTGCACGGCTTACGCCGGGCGGGACGAGAAGGCCGACCTCGTCGCGCTGACCCGCCTTTTCGCACAGTCGCTGAAGATACCCACGGTCATCGATTCCACCGGCTCCGACTGCATCGAGGCCGCCCTGCGGGCCCATCCGGGCCGGTGCCTGATCAATTCGGTCAACCTGGAGGACGGCGGGAAGAGCCTCGAGCGGATCTGCCGGCTGGCGAGGAGATACGGCGCGGCGGTCGTCGCTCTGACCATAGGCGAGAAGGGCATGGCGATGTCGGTCGACGAGAAGGTCGCCATGGCGCGTGCCATTCACGACCTGGCCGTGGGCCGCTACGGCCTCCGCCCGTCGGACCTCCTGTTCGACGTCCTCACGTTCACCGTCGGCTCGGGCGACCCGTCACTGGCCGACGCGGCGAAGAACACTCTGGAGGCGGTACGAAGGGTAAAGGAAGAGCTGCCGGGGGTGTTCACGAGCCTGGGCGTGAGCAACGTCTCGTTCGGCCTGTCCCCCCGTTCCCGCAGGGTGCTCAACTCGGTGTTCCTGCACGAGGCGGTCGGGGCGGGGCTCGACGCCGCCATCGTGGATGCGGCCAAGATACTGCCTTTCGCGCGGATACCCGAGGAGGACCGGCAGGTCTGCCTCGACCTGATCCATAACCGCATCAAGGACCCGGAGATGTCGCCTCTTTCCGCCTTCGTCCGGCATTTTTCGGACAAGGAAACGGAAAGCGGGAAGCCATCCGTCCAGGAGATCGCCGCTCTTCCCCCCGAGGAGCGGCTTGCGGAGAAGGTGGTAGCGGGCGACAAGACCGGGCTGGACGACCTGCTGGCGATCCTTCTCACGCGGCGTGCGGCCCAGGCGATCATCAGCGAGCTGCTGGTGCCCGCGATGCGGCGCGTGGGCGACCTTTTCGGGCGCGGCGAGATGCTGCTGCCGTTCGTTCTGCAGTCCGCCGAGGTCGTTCGGGAGAGCGTGCACCGGCTCGAGCCGCACCTGGCCGGGCAGGAGAGGGAAGCCGGGAAGAAGGTGGTGCTGGCCACCGTCGCGGGCGACGTGCACGACATCGGAAAGAACCTCGTCGACATTCTCCTTACGAACAACGGCTACAAGGTCTACAACCTGGGGATCAAGGTCCCCGCGGAGACGATCATCGAGAAGGCGCGCGAACACGCGGCGGACGCCATCGGCCTGAGCGGGCTGCTCGTCAAATCCGCGATCGTCATGCAGGAGAGCATGCCCCAGTACGCCTCGGCCGGATTGAAGGTGCCGATACTCCTGGGCGGGGCGGCGCTTACCGAAAAGTTCGTGGCGGAATGCTGCGTCCCGGGGTACCCGGGGCCGGTCGTCTACTGCGCGGACGCCTTCGCCGGGCTTGGGGCCATGCGCGCCCTGGAAAGCGGGACCCTGGCCTCCACCAGGCACGACAGGGCGGCCTCCGCGGAGCCGATGAAGCCCGGGGCAAGGGGCGAGCGTATCTCCCGGGACCTCCCCGCGCCCTCCCCTCCTTTCCTCGGCGCCCGGCGGGTGACGGATATCGACATCCAGGCGCTGTACCCGTACGTGAACGAGCAGGCGCTGTTCCGCGGCAGGTGGGGGTACCGGCGGGGAAAGCTCTCTGTGGACGAGTACGAACGGCTCATCCGGGAGAAGGTCCGCCCGATGTACGAAACGCTCAAGCGCCGCGGCGTCGAGGAAGGGCTGCTCCGCCCCAAGGTCGCGTATGGTTACTTCCGATGCTTTTCCGACGGGGACGCGCTCGTCGTCGAGGATGCGGGGAAGCGGCACGAATTCCCCTTCCCCCGGCAGAAGGCCCCGCCGCACCTGTGCATCGCCGACTACTTCAGGAGCCGGGAGGAAGGCGGCGACGTCGTCGCGTTTTTCGTGGCGACCGTCGGGGCGGAGATAGGGGAGGCGGCGCAGGCGCTGTTTTCCGCGGACCGGTACCACGACTATCTCATGCTGCACTCCTTCGGCGTGGAATTGGCGGACGCCCTCGCCGAATACTGGCACGAGGCGATACGGGGAGAGCT
>JAENIX010000018.1 GCA_016844415.1 Actinomycetota bacterium
GACAAGGCGAAGCAGACGGGAGCGAAGATCGCGGGCCCGATCCCCCTCCCCACGAAGATCGAGCGTTTCACCGTCAACCGTTCCCCTCATGTCGACAAGAAGAGCCGGGAGCAGTTCGAGATCCGCACGCACAAGCGGCTGCTTGACATACATGAACCGCCGGCGGCGACGATCGATGCGCTGATGAAACTTGATCTGCCAGCGGGCGTCGAGGTCGAGATAAAGCTGTAAAGAAATGCAGATGTATAACAGAAACCCAATGAACGAAACGGTCAGGTGAGAGCCATGACAGGCGGAATCCTAGGAAAAAAATTGGGGATGACCCAGGTCTTCGACGCCGACGGAAAGGTGATTCCGGTGACGGTGATCGAAGCGGGTCCTTGCACGGTCGTACAGCGGAAGACCTCCGTGGGCGACGGCTACGACGCCGTCCAGATAGGTTACGGGCCGAAGAAGGCGCACCGGGCCACTCAACCCATGGTCGGTCATTTCCGGAAGGCGGGCAAAGGGGCTTTCGGGGCGCTGAAGGAAGTACGCGTCCCGGCCGAGTCTCCGCTGGATGCGGGACAGGAAATCCACGTCGATATCTTCCGCGAAGGGGATTTCGTGGACGTGACGGGGCAAACCAAGGGGCGCGGATTCACCGGGGTGATCAAGCGCTGGAATTTCAGTGGCGGAAAGGCGACCCACGGCTCCATGTTCCACCGCGCGCCCGGCTCGATCGGGGCGTCCGCGTGGCCTTCGCGGGTCATCAAGAACATGAAGATGCCGGGCCATTACGGCAACGAAAAGGTCACTGTCCTCAACCTGAAGGTCGTGGGTGTCCAGCCCGAGAAAAACATCCTGCTGGTTCGGGGCGCCGTCCCCGGGGCAAAGAACAGCCTCGTGTTCGTGCGGCATGCCGTGAAGAAGGGCAATTAAGGAGCTCGAGATGGCAACGGTTGACCTGGTGGATAAGGAGCGGCGCGTGAAGGAGACGGTGGAGCTGCCGGAGGCCGTTTTCGGGGTCGAGGTAAAGAACCATCTCCTGCATCACGCGGTCGTTGCGCAGCTTGCCGCACGGCGGTCGGGGACCGCTTCCACGAAGACCCGGACCTTTGTATCCGGCGGAGGGAAGAAACCGTTCAAACAGAAGGGGACCGGCAGGGCCCGTATGGGAAGCAGCCGGTCGCCGCTTCTGCGGGGCGGGGGTGTGGTATTCGGCCCTCATCCCCGGAGTTTCGAGATGAAAGTGAACCGTAAGGCGATGAAGGCGGCTCTCCGCTCCGCCCTTAGCGCCAAGGCGAAGGAAAACAAGCTTATACTGGTGGACGATCTTGATCTTCCGGCACCCAGGACGAGGGAGTTCCTCAAGGTTGCCGCCGCTCTGGGGCTATCTGAAGCGCTCCTGGTGGTCGACGGCAGTTCGGAGAACCTTACCCTTGGAATCCGGAACCTGCGTTCATTCAAGGCCCTGCCAGTGGCCGCCATAAACGTCTATGACATACTTTTGTACGACCAGCTGGTCCTCACGATGCCGGCGTTTGCAAAAATCGCGGAGGTTTTCGGGAAATGAACCACTCCGACATCCTCAAGCGGCCGCTGATCACTGAAAAGGCCACCCACATGAAGGGGACCTCGAACGCCGTTACCTTCGAGGTCGACCGGCGCGCGAAGAAGAAGCAGATCCAGGACGCCGTCGAGAAGCTGTTCAAGGTGAAGGTCGTCGAGGTACGGACGATGAACGTTTCCGGCAAGGTGAAGCGCCGTGGCCGCACGGTCGGGCTCAGGCCAGGCTGGAAGAAGGCGATTGTCACCCTGAAGGCGGGCGACAAGATCGAATTCTTCGAGGGCGTTTAAGGGACGGCGAGGGAAGGAGCGAAACGCCATGGGAATCAGGAAATTCAAGCCGACCTCTCCGGGAGTCCGGGCCATGACGGTCCTGACAAACGAGGACCTCACGGACAAGAAGCCGGAGAAGGGGCTTGTTGAAAAAAAGCGGCGCACCAGCGGCCGGAACAACCTTGGCGAGATCACCGTGTGGCACAGGGGCGGCGGGCACAAGCGGAAATACCGGAAGATAGATTTCAGGAGGGACAAGAAGGAAATACCGGCTAAGGTCGCCGCGATCGAATACGATCCGAACCGCTCGGCCAGGATCGCGCTCCTGCACTATGCCGACGGCGAGAAGAGGTACATCCTGTGCCCCGTAGGCCTGTCGGTGGGGGACACCGTCGTCGCAGGGGCGGAAGCCGACATCAAGCCGGGAAACGCGCTGCCGATACGCAACATACCCGTGGGCACCATGGTTCACAACGTTGAACTGAAGGTGGGTAAGGGAGGCCAGATCGCCCGTTCCGCGGGATGCGTAGCCCAGATCCTGGCGAAAGAGGGAACGTACGCCCACCTGCGGCTCGCTTCCGGCGAGGTGCGTCTCGTCTTCATGGACTGCATGGCGACCGTTGGCCAGGTCGGCAATTTGGATCATGAGAAGGTTTCGATAGGGAAGGCGGGGAGGAACCGCTGGCTGGGACGCAGGCCGATTGTCCGGGGAGTGGCGATGAATCCGGTCGATCATCCCATGGGAGGCGGTGAAGGCAAGGCATCCGGGGGCCGCCACCCTTGCACGCCGTGGGGAATGCCGACCAAGGGTTACAAGACGCGGAGAAATCCGTCTTCGGATCGATACATCGTCAAGCGCAGGAAATAACTCGGAAGGGGCGGTACAAAGTGGGGCGATCCGTAAAGAAGGGGCCGTATATCGAGGAAAGCCTGATGCGCAAGGTGCGCCGGGCCATCGAAACAGGCGAGAAGAAGGTCATAAAGACCTGGTCGCGGCGGTCGACCATCATTCCGGACATGGTTGGGTACACGTTCGCCGTCCATAACGGCCGCAAGTTCATGCCGGTTTTCGTGACCGAGAACATGGTGGGGCACAAGCTGGGCGAGTTTTCCCCGACCAGGACGTTTCATGGCCATTCCGGAGACCGGAAGGCGAAGGTCAAGAAGTAGGGTCGACAAGGAGAGGAAGCGATGGAAGCCAGTGCGACGGCCAGGTTTGTCCGCATGTCTCCGAGGAAGGCGCGACTCGTGGTCGATCTTATCCGGGGTAAAAGGATTTCAGATGCGCAGACCGTCCTGCGGCTTGCGAAGAAGGCATCTGCTTCGCTGGTGAAGAAGGTGCTCGATTCCGCGGTGGCGAACGCCGGCCAGACTGGAGTCATCGATCTGGACACCCTGTATGTGAAGAAGGCTTATGTCGATCTGGGGGCCTCGCAGAAGCGATTCAGGCCAGCGCCCATGGGGCGGGCACACAAGTATCGGCGCAGGACGAGCCACATCACGATCGTCGTTGACGAGACGTAAAAGGGTCCATACCAGAGGGAGGAGACGGTTTTGGGACAGAAGACACATCCGTACGGGCTGAGGCTGGGGATCATCAAGACCTGGAGGTCCCGCTGGTTTTCGGAAAAGGAATATGCCAATTACCTGCAGGAAGACCTCCGGATACGGTCCTACGTGAAAAACCGGCTGATTCACGCTGGGGTGTCATCTGTCGAAATCGAACGCAAATCCAACCGGGTGCATGTGGTGATTGCCACCGCCCGACCGGGCATAGTCATCGGGAAGAAAGGGGCGGAGATCGAGAACCTGAGAAAGGACCTCCATAAATTCACGGACAGGGAGGTTTCGATCACCATCCAGGAGATCCGGAGGCCTGAAACCGACGCGCAGCTTACGGCGGAAAACGTCGCCATGCAGCTTGAGAGGCGGGTCGCGTTCCGCCGGGCGATGAAGAAAACCGTCCTGTCCTCGATGAAGCTTGGCGCGAAGGGGATCAAGATCCAGGTCGCCGGTCGACTCGGCGGCGCCGAGATGGCGCGCACCGAATGGTACCGCGAAGGCCGGGTTCCCCTGCATACGCTTCGCGCGGACATCGATTACGGGGTCGCGCAGGCACGGACGACCTACGGGATCATCGGTGTGAAGGTCTGGATCTACAAGGGTGAAATTCTGCCGTCGGCCGGCCAGGCCCAGAAAACCGAATAGGGAGCGAACGATCGATGCTGGCACCGAAGAGGGTCAAGTTCCGCAAGATGCAGAAGGGGCGGAGGCGCGGGAAGGCGCAGGCCGGCAATACGCTGAACTTCGGCGATTTCGGAGTGAAGGCCGTGACCGCCGGATGGGTGACGTCTCGCCAGATCGAAGCCGCCCGAGTCGCCATGACGCGGTTCATCAAGCGCGGAGGCAAGATCTGGATACGACTCTTCCCCGACAAGCCGATCACGAAAAAGGCCGCGGAAACCAGGATGGGTAAGGGGAAAGGGGCGCCGGAGGAATGGGTCTGCGTCGTGCGACCCGGGCTTGTCCTCTATGAGATAGAGGGAGTGACGGAGGTGACTGCCCGAGAGGCTTTCCGCCTGGCTGCCCACAAGCTTCCGATACAGACGAAGTTCCTCTCGAGGGAGGGGTAGGCGCCGATGAAGAAGAATGAGCTGCGCGATCTTGCCTCGGATGAGCTGAAGCAGAAGGAGAAGGATCTGCGCGACGAGATCTTCCGCTTGAGGATGAAGCGGGCAGCCTCGGCGCTTGACGACCGTATGGCGATCCGAAACCGAAGGAAGGACCTTGCGCGCGTGATCACGCATCTTCGAAAGAAGACGGAAGGGAAGGCCCGATAAGATGGCATCGGAGACCGCAATGGAGAGGCGTGGAATAAGGAAGATGAAGGTCGGGACCGTGGTGAGCGACCGGATGGACAAGACGGTGGTGGTCCGCGTGGAGAGGCTTGTCCCCCATCCCGTATACAAGAAATACGTCAAGCGCAGGACGACCTACAAGGCGCACGACGAGAAGAACGAGTACAAAATCGGAGACAGGGTGGAGATCGTCGAGACACGGCCCATGAGCAAGGATAAGCATTGGAGAGTCCACCGGCTTATTGACCGCTCGGTGGTAAGAACCTAGGAAGCGGAGAACGCGCGATGATCCAAATGCAAACCATGCTGGACGCAGCCGACAACTCCGGGGCGAAACGCCTCTGCTGCATCAAGGTTCTCGGGGGCAGCAGGCGAAGGTACGCGAGCGTCGGGGACATCATCGTGGTCAGCGTCAAGGAAGCCATCCCTCACGGGAAGGTGAAGAAGGGTGACGTGTACAAGGCCGTGGTGGTGAGGACGAAGAAGGAAGTCGGACGGCAGGACGGGAGCTATCTGCGGTTCGACCAGAACTCAGCGGTCCTGATCAACCCCCAGATGGAGCCGATCGGCACCCGGATCTTCGGGCCGGTGGCGCGGGAGCTCCGGGCGAAGAAGTTCATGAAGATAATATCTCTGGCGCCCGAAGTACTTTAAGGCAGAAGAGAGAGGAAGCGATGGCGGAAGGCACTCTGCATATAAGGAAGAACGACATCGTCAAGATAATGGCTGGCCGGGAAAAGGGCAAGGTTGGGCGTGTCCTGAAGGTCGACAGGGATAATGGGCGCATCCTGATCGAGAAGATAAACATGGTGAAGCGCCATGTGAAGCCCGGCAAGACTAACCCGCAGGGCGGGATCATCGAGAAGGAAGCGTTCCTGGCCTTCTCCAACGTTCTCGCCATGTGCGGAAAGTGCAACAAGCCGACACGGATCGCCATGAAGTTGGATGATTCCGGCGGGAAGCACCGCACATGCAAGCGGTGCGGCGACATCATCGAGGAAAAGAAAAAATAGAGTGCCGCCGCCGTTAAAGGCGGACGAGGGGTGTTCGGACATGCCAAGGCTTCAGGATTTCTACAGGTCGGAAGTCGTTCCCAAGCTCAAGGAGAAGTTCAGGTACGGGAACGACATGCGTGTGCCCAGGCTTTCGAAGGTGATCATCAACATGGGGCTGGGCGAGGCCATCGAAAACATAAAGATCCTGGACTCCGCGATCGAGGAGATCGGCATAATCACCGGGCAGAAACCAGTGATCACCAAATCGAGAAAAAGCATATCGAACTTCAAGCTCCGCGAAGGGGTCCCGATCGGGGTCATGGTCACGCTGAGGCGGGCCAATATGTTCTATTTTCTCGACAAGCTGATGGGAATCGCCCTGCCGCGCGTCCGGGACTTCAGGGGGGTCTCCGCGAAGGGATTCGACGGCAGGGGAAACTATACTCTAGGGATAAAGGAACAGATCATATTCTCAGAGATAAACTACGATAAAATCGACAAAATAAAGGGAATGAACATAACAATCGTTACAACCGCCCGCACCGACGAGGAGGGGATGGAACTTCTTCGACTCCTCGGCATGCCGTTCCGGGCCTAAAAGGAGGAGGGCAGGAGTTGGCCAAGAAGTCGATCATCGCCAAGTCGAAACGGAAACCGAAATTCGGGGTCCGGAAATACAACCGCTGCCCGCGATGCGGAAGACCGAGGGCGTTCTACCGGAAATTCCGGCTCTGCAGGATATGTCTCAGGGAGCTGGCATTAAGAGGGGAACTGCCCGGCGTTGTCAAGGCGAGCTGGTAGGAGGATGAGATGGCCATAAACGATCACATATCGAACCTGCTCGCGCGGATCCGCAACGCACAGATGGCGCGGTTCGACCAGTTCGAGGTTCCCTCGACGAAGGTTCTCGAAAACGTCGTAAGGATACTGAAGGAAGAGGGTTTCATCCGGAACTTCCGGGTCGTGGCGGAGCGCAACCAGCCATCCTTGAAGATATTCCTGAAAAACGTCCCTGAGGCGGGGTACGCGATCAAGGGGTTGAGGCGGGTAAGCAGGCCGGGACGACGCGTATATGTAGGGAAGGACGAGATCCCGGTGGTGAAGAACGGGTTCGGCATCGCGATCCTCTCGACGTCGCGGGGCGTGATGACCGGGGAAAAGGCGAAGAAGCTGACGATCGGCGGGGAGTTGCTCTGCAAGGTCTGGTAGGCGTATTGCGGGTTTCTATCTCGGAGGAATGAGATGTCAAGAATCGGAAAAGTGCCTGTGGCCATACCTGCCGGCGTGACCGTGCAGGTCGAAAACGGAAACATGACTGTTTCCGGCAAGAAGGGGAAGCTTTCCCGCATTGTCCCTCCACACGTTTCGGTGAGCGTGTCGGGGGACCGCGCGGTAGTGTCGATCGATTCGGCGGATCGGGCCAATCTCTATGGAATGTACCGAACCCTGCTGGCCAATATGGTCAAGGGGGTAACCGACGGCTTCACGAAAATCCTCGAGATCGTGGGAGTCGGGTACAAGGCGGAGTCCAAGAAGGGGCTTTTGCATCTTTCACTGGGTTATTCCCACCCGGTGTTGTTTCCCCTGCCGGAAGGGATCAGTGCCGATGTGGAAGGGAACACCGTGATAAAGATCGGCGGGATAGACAAGGAGCTGGTGGGCGAGACCGCTGCCAGGATCCGCTCCCTGCGCAGCCCTGACGCATACAAGCTGAAGGGCGTCCGGTACAGGGGCGAGAAGCTTGTCAAGAAAGCGGGCAAGGCGGCCGGCAAGTAGCAGGACTCAAGGGTCGATAGCAGGAATATAAAGGACGGAGCAGCAAGAGCCATGAGCCAGACCAATGCGCGCGAAATAGCACGGCAGAAGCGGAAAACGAGAGTCCGGAAACGGATCTTCGGAACCGAGCAGCGCCCGCGGTTGTCCGTCTTCAGGAGCTCGAAACACATCTATGCGCAAATTGTGGTCGATGCCACCGGATCGACTCTCCTGGCAGCGTCGACGCAAAGCCCGGAGATCCGCGGTGAGATAGCGGGACTTAAAAAAAGCGAGGCCGCCAAAAAGGTGGGCGAGCTGCTCGGCAGGAAAGCAGTCGAGCGTAACATACGGAAAGTGGTCTTCGACCGGAACGGGTTTCTTTACCACGGACGGGTCAAGGCGCTGGCGGAAGGGGCAAGGGAGTCGGGCCTGGAATTCTAGCGCGGAGACGCGGGAGCATACGGGGAGGTTCGTTTGAAGAGAGTGAATCCGGAAGGTCTCGAGCTTAAAGACCGGGTGGTGCACATCAGCCGCGTGGCGAAGGTCGTCAAGGGCGGGCGGAGGTTTTCCTTCAGCGCCGTGGTCGTCGTCGGCGACGGCAACGGTCATGTCGGGACGGGGCTGGGCAAGGCGAACGAGGTGCCTGACGCCATCCGGAAAGCGGTTCAGAACGCGAAGCGGGAGCTTGTCTTCGTCCCTCTCGTCAACGGCACGATCCCGCATGAAGTACTTGGAGAGTTCGGCGCGAGCCACGTGGTCATCCGGCCTGCGTCTCCCGGCACAGGCGTCATCGCCGGAGGCGGAGTCAGGGCGGTGGTGGAGTCCGCAGGCATATCCAACATACTCACGAAGTCGCTGGGCAGCAACAACCCGCATAACCTCGTGAAGGCGACCATAAACGGCCTGAGCCAGCTCCGCACCTCCGAACAGATCGCGGCAGTGCGCGGTCCGAAGGAAGAAGAGGCGTCGGCATGAGCGGGAAACTGAAGATCACCCTGACGCGTGGTTTGAGCGGAAGGCGTGAATCCCAGCGGAGGGTGGTAAAGGGGCTCGGGCTTACACGCGTGAACCGTTCCGTGATCCGGCAGGACACCCCCGAGATTCGCGGAATGGTGGAAAAGGTCAAGTTCCTTCTCAGTGTGGAGGAGACGGGAGATTCAATATGAAGCTTTCGGATCTGCGGCCCGCCAAAGGTGCCAGGAGCGCGAAGAAAAGAGTGGGCCGGGGACAGGGATCCGGCCTCGGTAAGACCTCCGGTAAGGGGCACAAGGGGCTTCGGGCCCGCAGCGGCGGCGGCACGCCCCCCGGATATGAAGGCGGGCAAATGCCCCTTCAGCGGCGACTCCCGAAGCGCGGGTTCACAAATATATTCCGCAAGGAGTATGCAATCGTCAACGTGAAGGACCTGAACCGGTTTCCTGCGGGGTCGGTGGTGGATACCGAAGCCTTGCGGGCGGCCGGTTTGGTCAGGAAGATAATGGACGGAGTGAAGCTTCTCGCGGTAGGCGAGGTCGACAGGCCGTTGACCGTAAAGGTCGACCGGGCAAGCCGCGCGGCGAGCGACAAGGTCACCGCGGCAGGGGGAACGCTTGAGGTGACTATCCCTTGCTGACCGGTCTGCAGAATATCACCAAGGTCCCCGAGCTGAAGAAGAGGATACTGGTCACCTGCGCGCTGCTGATCGTCTACCGGATCGGGGTCTACATACCCACTCCCGGCATCGACAACCAGGCGCTATCCTCCATATTCGCCAGCCAGTCGGGCACCCTCTTCGGCCTCATCGACATGTTCTCCGGCGGAGCGCTGGAGCGTTTCTCCATCTTCACCCTCGGGATCATGCCGTACATCAGCGCCTCGATCATCCTGCAGCTGTTGACGGTCGTGATTCCGCAGCTGGAGAAACTGTCCAAAGAAGGGGAGCTCGGGCGGCGCAAGATCACACAGTACACCCGGTACGGGACGGTAGTGCTTTCAATCATTCAGGGGAC
>JAENIX010000019.1 GCA_016844415.1 Actinomycetota bacterium
TGATCGACACCAGCCTGGACGTCGGGGACGATTTCCTCGGGGAATGCGATGAGGTCCTTCTCGATCCCCCCGATTGCTACGTCGCGAATCCCAGGAGCACCGTTGTCCTGATCGGGAAATAGGCGGGTCACCCCTTCCACTGCAGGAAGAAGCAAAGGACCGCCAGGAGGAAGGTGTACGGGGCGAAGCGTATGAATCTCCCGCGGAACACCAGCCTCTCGACTACGAAGAGGCAGATGTACCCGGTCAGGAGCGAGAAGAGGAACCCCGCGGCGGAAAAACCGTAGAGCGATTCCTCGGGTGCGGCCTCCCGGAGGGCGGTTTCGCGCGCGTCCGGTGCAACGCCTGCGGGAATGAATATTTCGTCGCCTTCTCCTGCAAGCAGCGGGGGTTCTGCCCCACCTGCTCCGCCAAACGCGCCGCCCTGTGGGCGGAATTCGTCCGGGAGCAGGTGATCCGCCCCGTTCCCCACCGGCATCTCGTCTTCGCACTCCCCAAGGTCCTGCGCCTGGCATTCCGGTATCGGCGACGGCTTCTCCCCAAACTTGCCCTGTGCGCCTGGAAGGCGGTGTCCGCGTTCATCCGTGACGATACCGGTCAGAACACGCTTCCCGCCGCCATCGTCTCCATCCATACAACGGGGGAGTTTTTAAACTGGCATCCGAATATGCACGTCCTGACGCCCGCCGGTTCGTTCCGGCTCGATCCGGCGCAGGAACCGAAGGTCCGTTATCTCGCCAAGGGCGTCGTCCCCGGCCACGGAGAAGAAGCAATCTCGTCGGATCACCGCGACTACGACTACCTCGACAGGTCCTCATTCAGCCTCACCGGGAAGTTGCTGCATCGCCACCCACTCGATTACGCGATGAGCCCTTTTAATTGGTACTTGGCGGAAGGTCGGGCTAAGATCAACCGGAGACGCCGACAAGCTCCGCAGCGGCCCGATCCGGACGGTGACGCCGCTTGCCACTGCGTCGCCACCGTGGCTGACGGCCGCCGGGTAGATCACCGGTTGCCCCGAGCGTGCCGCGTGCCGAACTTAAGGGGAAGTGGCCCAGGAGATTCCGGTATGAAGAGGGAGAGATCCGAAGGCCTTTCGAGACGTCGCTTCTTGCGGGGCGCGGTGGGGATGGGCGTGCTGACCGGGCTCGGGCGTATCCTTCCGGCGTACGCGTGGCAAAGTGCGACGGCCGGAACGGAGGTGAGCACGAGCAAAGACGGAACCGTCATCGACCTGACGATCCGCAAGCGGACGTTCGACATCGCCGGAAAGAACGCGATGGCCACGACCATCGACGGCTCGGTTCCTGGTCCCCTGGTGCGCCTGCGCGAAGGGCAAACCGCCGTTATCCGGGTGACCAACCGACTGGAGGAAGACACCTCAATTCACTGGCACGGGATCATTCTGCCGGCCGACATGGACGGCGTGCCCGGCGTCAGCTTTCCGGGGATCAAGCCGGGGGAGGCCTTCACCTACCGCTTCCCGGTCAGACAGAGCGGCACCTACTGGTACCACAGCCACTCCGGCATGCAGGAACAGTTGGGGCACTATGGGCCCCTGATCATCGACCCGGCGGAACCGGAGCCGTTCGCCTACGATCGCGACTACGTGGTAGTGCTCTCCGACTGGACCTTCGAGGATCCCCACAAAGTCCTGGCCAAGCTCAAGAAGAAGGGCGGCTACTACAACTTCCAGAAGCGCACGGCCGGGGACTTCTTTCGGGACGTCGGCGAAGGTGGATGGCGGTCGGCGGTCTCGGATCGCCTGATGTGGGGCCGCATGCGCATGGACCCGACCGACATCGCCGACGTCACGGGGTACACCTATACGTACCTCCTGAATGGGCTGCCGCCGGGCGCCAACTGGACCGGCCTCTTCCGTCCCGGCGAGCGGGTGCGGCTGCGATTCATCAACGCCGGCGCGGCAAGCTATTTCGATGTGCGCGTCCCGGGGCTTGAGATGACCGTGATCCAGGCGGACGGCCAGAACGTGGAGCCGGTGACCGTGGACGAGTTCCGCATCGCCATCGCGGAGACCTACGACGTGATCGTCGAGCCGAAGGAGGATCGGGCGTATACGATCTTCGCCGAGGCTATGGACCGCAGCGGCTATGCCCGCGGCACCCTCGCACCGCGGCACGGCATGAGCGCGCCGATCCCTTCGCCACGGCCTCGGCCTCTTCGCACGATGGCGGACATGGGGATGGCGAGCGTAAACGGGGAGCATGGCATGGACAAGGCCGGCCACGCCATGGCCCCGGAACCCGCTCGGCAGGGGAGCGTGATGCATGGCCCCGACCACCACGGGCCCGGCAATTCCATGGTGGCGATGATGCCGCGCAGCCGCTTCGACGAGCCCGGCGCCGGCCTCGAGGATGCCGGGAGGCGGGTGCTCGTGTACGGCGATTTGCGCAGCCTCACGCCGGGTGGCGACCGGCGGGAACCCGAACGGGAGATCGAGCTGCATCTCACGGGCAACATGGAGCGGTATATATGGGGCTTTGACGGCAAGAAATATTCCGAGGTCAAGGACCACCCGATCCCCTTCCGCTTCGGCGAGCGGCTGCGCCTGACGCTGGTGAACGACACCATGATGGACCATCCGATCCATCTCCACGGCATGTGGATGGAGCTCGACAACGGCGCCGGCGCGCACAAGCCGCTCAAGCACACCATCAACGTGAAGCCGGGCGAAAGACTGTCGGTGGAGATTACCGCGGACGCACTCGGCCCGTGGGCCTTCCATTGCCACATCCTCTATCATATGGACGCGGGAATGTTCCGCGTTGTGTCCGTCTCTCAGGGCGGCGGGGAGATGAAAGGATGATGACGCGCTTCCATCGTTATTGTTCGGCCGCCTGGCCTGGGTTCCTTCTCCCGGTCCTGATCGTTTTCGCATCGGAAGGGTTCGCCGGGGAGAAGTGGCCACCGCCGGTCATGGATGACCAGGTTTTCAGCTCCCTCTTTATCGGCCAGCTTGAGTACCGGCGGAACGAGGGCCCGGACACGTTCATCTGGGAAGATGTGGAGGGCTGGATCGGGGGCGATTACAACAGGCTCGTGGTAAAAACGGAAGGCCAGGCCCGGACCGCGGGCACCTCCGGCGGACAGGTTCAGGGACAAGCTCTATTCAGCCGGCTCATCGCGCCTTTCTGGGACTTCCAGGCGGGCGTGCGCCACGACCGGCTCTATGGCGGGCCGGATCGCTCGCGCACTTTTGCGGTTATCGGTCTTGAGGGGCTGGCGCCCTATTGGTTCCACGTAGAGCCTTTCCTCTTCATCAGCGACCGCGGCGATATCTCCGCAAGCCTGGAAGCGACTTACGAGCTGCTGTTGACCCAGCGGCTCATTGCGCAGCCGCGTTTCGAGATGAACGTAGCCGCCCAAGACGTGGAAAAGTTCGGCGTCGGGTCCGGCGTCAACGACATTGAATTCGATTTGCGCGTGCGCTATGAGATCAGGCGGGAGTTTGCGCCGTATGTCGGTATCTCCTGGACGCGGAAGCTCGGCAAGACAGCCGACCTCGCGCGGCGCGAGGGAGAAGAGGTCGACAACCTGGCGATCGTCGCCGGGCTGCGGCTGTGGTTCTAACCCCAATAAGGAGGGTGGAATTATGGAAAAGCGCAATGATGGCGGCTGGAGTCCGTATCTTGCGGGGGCGTTAAGCGGGCTGGTGTCCGTTCTCTCCGTCTGGATCGCCGGACAATTTATCGGAGTATCGACCACCTTCGTCCGCACCACCGGCATGATCGAAAAAATCCTTGACCCGGGGCGGGTGGCGCAGATGGAGTATTTCATCAAGACGGTTCCTAAAATCGATTGGCAGTGGGTGTTCGTGGCGGGGATCTTCATCGGTTCTCTCATTGCCTCGACGACCTCCGGAAGCTTTCGTTGGACGGCACTGCCCGACATGTGGGAGGCTCGCTTCGGGATCAGTCGCATGAAAAGGAGCCTTGTCGCCTTTGCCGGAGGAACCGTCGGAATGTTCGGCGCACGGCTTGCCGACGGCTGACCGAGCGGACATGGGCTGAGCGGTTCGCTCCAGCTGGCGGTAAGCGGTTTCATCGCGTTGTGCTGTTTTTTCATCGGGGGGATGGTCGTTGCCCGCATCCTTTACGGAGGAGGTGAGAAACCATGAAAATGCTTCTCTATGGACTCGTCACCGGTATTCTCTTTGGCTTTCTCCTGCAAAAGGGGCGGGTGCTGCGCTACGACAAACAGCTCGGCGCCCTTCGGCTCATGGATATGACCATCATCAAGTTCATGCTGTCGAGCGTCATGGTTGGGATGGTGGGTGTATACCTCCTCAAGGATCTTGGCCTTGCCGAACTCTCCGTGAAACCGACGATCCTCGGCGGGGTAATCATAGGGGGGCTCATCTTCGGCATCGGCTGGGGGCTGCTCGGCTACTGTCCGGGAACCGCCATCGGCGCAGTGGGCGAAGGACGGTGGGACGCCCTGTGGGGAGTGCTGGGGATGCTGGTCGGCGCCGGCCTCTATGCGGAAGCCTACCCCGCCATGAAATCCTCGGTGCTGACCTGGGGAGATTACGGCAAGATCACCCTGCCGCAGCTTCTCGGCGTGAACCACTGGGTAGTGATCATTCTCTTCGTGGTCGGCGGATTGATGCTTTTCCGGTGGTTTGAAAAAAAAGGGCTCTGACAGCGCCTGTTTTGCTTCGCCAGCCCGGGAGAATTGACCCGTACGGGGATTTCCCGGGCATGTATCTTTCCGGGGAAAGACATTCCGGTATGTCATCACTTAAGGCGTGCCGCTTCCGATATTGCCACGACAGCGGGATGCTTTAGTTTCCTCTCGATGGAGATGGCGTAGAAACGCTCGCGGATGGACTCTAGCCGTCCGATCACGTGGACGCGGTATTGCCGCCGGACCTCCGATTCGATGAGGGACGGGGCGGCAAACAGGCCGTGACCTTCTTGCCCGAAGGCCTTGAGTAGTCCGCTGTCCTCGAATTCCCCCACCACCAGGGGACGGATTCCCTCGGCATCGAACCATTTCTCAAGATTCTGTCGTAGCGCCGTATTCACCGTCGGCAACA
The DNA here is from genome assembly GCA_016844415.1 of Actinomycetota bacterium. GTDB lineage: Bacteria > Desulfobacterota > Deferrimicrobia > Deferrimicrobiales > Deferrimicrobiaceae > JAENIX01. The sequence goes on from JAENIX010000019.1 coordinate 5,060, forward strand.
GGAAAGGGGCGCCGTCGAGGGAGCGGGGGAACTCCCGGCGGTATGCCGAGGCCAAGCGGGGGGCGGCAAACAAGGAAACGGGGGAATCGACGAGCAGATGATTGAAGGCTCGGACCTTGATGGCAGGCCCGATGGGCGCATCCGTCAGGACGACATCCAGCCCATGAACGGCAAGCTCCGCCAGCAGGCGGTCCGGCTTGCCTTCCAGGACGATGACTTTCGGGGGGTGCGGCAGATGAAGGGCGGGATCCAGGAGCCGATATGCCACCAACTTGGGAAGGACGTCGGCCACTCCGACAAGAAGACGCGGCGGTCTCCCCGTCGGCCTCCCCTTTAACGTGTCCGTCAACTCCCTGCCCAGGGAAAAGATCTCCTCCGCATAACGGAAGACCACCCGCCCCACATCGGTGAGCACCAAGTTCCGTCCCGACCGGGCAAAGAGCTTCTCGTTGAGGGAGTTCTCAAGCGCCCGTATCTGGCCGCTGATGGTCGGCTGGGCAAGGCGAAGCCGCTCGCAGGCCCGAGCGATGCTCCCCTCCCGCGCCACGACCCAGAAATAGAGAAGGTGATGATAGTTCAGCCATTCCATACCCTCGATGATACATCGAATAAACCGAAGTATTCTATCTATATTATCTATTTGCCTATGTATAGTCCGGACAATGATAATGAACGTATGAAGACGTCATCGTCAGGGAGGAAAGCGATATGAAGAACCAAATCAAAACCATCGTGTTGCTCGGCATCCTATCGGCCATTCTCGTTTGGATCGGTGGCTTCCTCGGGACAAACTACATGTACCTGTTCACGGCGATTGCGCTCCTGATGAATCTCGGTGCGTATTTCTACTCGGACCGGATCGTTCTTGCAGTGCAAGGCGCCAAGGAGATTACCCCGCAACAGGCGCCGGATCTTCACCGAATGGTCGGCGAGCTCGCTCTGCAGGCACAGATCCCCAAGCCCCGGATCTTCGTGACGGATGATCCACATGCCAACGCGTTCGCCACCGGCAGGAACCCGAAGCACGGCGTCGTTGCCGTGACGACGGGCATTTTGGACGTGCTCAACGAGAGGGAGCTGCGGGGCGTTCTCGCCCATGAAATCGCCCACATCAAGAATCGTGATATTCTCCTTTCCACCATAGCGGCCGCCATCGCCACAGCGGTAACCTATATGGCGCACGTTTTGAGTTATTCGGCCCTCTTCGGCGGAGGAGGCCAGGATGGCGGGAGGGGAGCGGGGGGAGGCGGAATCCTGTTTGCACTCGTCGCCCCGGTGGCAGCGGTTCTCGTTCAACTCGGCATATCGCGGTCCCGTGAGTACCATGCCGACGAAACCGGCGCGCGGATCTCGGGGGATCCCGATGCTCTTGCCACGGCGCTTGAGAGACTTGCCCGGAGTGCCGAACGCATCCCGTCGCATACCGAACCGGCAATGGCCAGCCTGTTCATCGTGAACCCCTTTGCCGGCACCGAGGGGCTTCAAAGTCTCTTCTCGACGCATCCACCGGTCCGGCTGCGCATCCGTCGCCTGCGCGAGCTCTCAAACAGTATCATGAGAGTTTCCACCAAGTCGGCAGCCTGAGGCCGGAGGGAGGTTGTAGAACGATGGATAAGACGCGCTTCAACATGATCTACATCTTCGTCGCCTTGCTGGGCGTCCTGCTCCTTCAGAACGTCCTGGTTCGGTATCAGGGCGTGGCGACCATCCCCTATAGCGATTTTCAAAAATTGCTGCGGGAAAATAAAGTCGCCGAAGTTGTCATCTCCGCAAACGAGATCCGTGGCCAACTGAAGGAGCCGCTGACAGGTGGCCAGCGGAAATTCGTGACCACGCGAGTCGAAACCGATCTGGCGGGCGACCTCGAAAAGTACGGCGTCAAGTACTCGGGACACGTCGAGAGCGAGTGGCTTTCCATGCTGCTCTCCTGGATCATCCCCGTCCTGATCTTTGTGGGCGTCTGGTTTTACCTTACGAAGCGGCTCGCCGGGCGCCTGGGGCAGGGCGGGGGGCTGATGTCCATCGGCAAGAGCAAGGCGAAGGTGTTCGTGGAGACCGACACCAAGGTTACGTTCCGGGATGTTGCCGGCGTGGACGAGGCCGAGGAGGAACTCCAGGAGGTCGTCAACTTCCTCAAGAACCCGGCGAGCTACGGACGCCTCGGTGGACGAATGCCCAAAGGCGTGCTCCTTGTGGGACCGCCGGGGACGGGAAAGACGCTTCTGGCCCGTGCGGTTGCGGGAGAGGCGGGCGTGCCCTTCTTCTCCATCAGCGGGTCGGAGTTCGTCGAAATGTTCGTCGGCGTCGGGGCGGCCCGCGTGCGCGATCTCTTCGAACAGGCCCGCAAAAAGGCCCCGTGCATCATCTTCATCGACGAACTCGACGCGCTGGGCCGGGCCCGCATGGCGGGCCCGATGATGGGCGGACACGACGAAAAGGAGCAGACGCTCAACCAGTTGCTCGCGGAGGTGGACGGGTTCGACCCGACGAGCGGGGTCGTGCTGCTCGCCGCGACGAACCGCCCCGAGATCCTCGACCCGGCCCTTCTTCGGGCGGGGCGATTCGATCGCCAGGTCCTTGTGGACCGCCCCGACAAGCGGGGGCGGGCGGACATCCTGCGCGTGCACCTCGCCAAGGTCCGCCTCTCGCCGGAGGTCGAGCCGGAGGAGATCGCGGCGCTCACGCCCGGATTTACCGGGGCCGATCTCGCCAATCTCGTCAACGAAGCGACGCTCGTGGCGACCCGCCGGGGGACCGAGTCCGTGGACATGTCGGATTTCACGGCGGCGATCGAGAGGATCGTCGCGGGGCTGGAGAGGAAGAATCGCTTGCTCAATCCTCGTGAGCGCCAGGTCGTCGCCAACCACGAGATGGGGCACGCCTTGGTTGCGGCGGTTCTTTCCGAGACGGACAAGGTGCACAAGGTCTCCATCATCCCGCGGGGGATCGGAGCGCTCGGATACACCATCCAGCGCCCCACGGATGATCGGTATCTCATGACCCGTGAGGAATTGGACAACAAGCTGGCGGTCCTGCTTGGAGGTCGGGCGGCGGAGCACTTGGTGTTCGATCACTTCTCGACCGGAGCGGCGGACGACCTCGCGAGGGCGACAAACATCGCCCGAAGCATGGCGACTCGCTACGCCATGGTGCCGGAACTCGGCCACGTCGCTTACGAAACGGACTCGCCGGGATTCCTTGGGATCGGCGGTGGGGGACTGGCGGGGCGTTCCTACAGCGAGGAGACGGCGCGGGAGATCGACTGCGCGGTGCGGGACATTGTGGAAGCGGCCTTCCGTCGCTCTCGTAAAGTGCTTGAGGGAAACCGGGGTTTGCTCGAAGAAGGTTCGCAGCTCCTTCTTGCGAAAGAAACCTTGAATGAGGCCGAACTCGTGGATCTCTTCCGGAGAGCAGAAGGGCGGCCCATGAAACTGCAGGAGTCAATGAACCCAAACTCGTGACTGTCGTTCGAGTGTGGCGCATGAGGCAGCACGTGAGACGAAAGGAGAAGGGCGATGACGCAAAAGCCAAGCGAAAGGGAAGAGGAGTATTTCGTCCGGATGGAGTTCGAGCGCAGGAAACAAATCGAGATGGAAGGGCAGAAAAAGCTCGCCGTGGAGGAAAAAGAGCGTCTCAAGTCGCTCCATTTCATGAAATGCCCCAAGTGCGGGATGGAGCTGATCGAGATCGATTACCGAGGCGTCAAGGTGGACAAGTGCTCGGCTTGCGAAGGGGTGTGGCTCGACGCAGGCGAGCTCGATGCCGTGGCGGGACTGGAAAAATCCGTTCTGGATGGATTGTTCAACGTCTTCAAGCGCTGACTTGAAATGATCTGGATCTGGGCCGCGTTCGTCGGATTCGTACTGCTGTTGCTGTTCCTGGACCTTGGCGTCTTTCATCGCCGCGCCCACGTCGTCAAGATGAAGGAAGCCCTCGGCTGGTCCGCCGTATGGATCCTGCTGGGGCTCTCCTTCACGGTGTTCATCTATTTCGGATACGAAAACCACTGGGTGGGGCTCGGCAGCTCGGTCGACGCGGTGGACGGGATGGTCAACGACGGCCGATCGGCCGCCGTCAAATACCTCACCGGCTACATCGTCGAGAAGTCGCTGAGCGTCGACAACATTTTCGTGATCGCGATGATCTTCGGTTTTTTCGCAGTGCCGCCGATTTACCAGCACCGGGTGCTGTTCTGGGGAATATTGGGCGCCCTGGTCATGAGAGGCGCGATGATCACGGTCGGCGCGAAACTTGTCTCCGACTACCACTGGGTCCTGTACGTCTTCGGCGTGTTCCTGATCATTACAGCAGTCAAGATGCTCCTGCTGAAGACCGATCACTCCGATCC
>JAENIX010000191.1 GCA_016844415.1 Actinomycetota bacterium
TGTGGACAAGCCCGAGTATCGGCCGGCCCGCCTGCAGATATTCGTATGTTTTCGACGGGATGGTTTCGGAGGAAAAATCGCTCCTGTTCTGGATGAGCACCAGCACGTCGCATCCCCGCATTTCCGCAAGCGACTCGCTCCGCGAAACCATCCCCCGCACCGCAACCACATCCGGATAGGGGAATGACTCGACGCGCGACAGCGAGGGCCGATCGAAGGTGCCGTAAAGGTCAAGCCGCACCGATCCCCGAAGGTCCGGGCGGTCCTGAAAGAGCCGGTCCAGCGCAGCAAGCAGGACATCCGCGTTTCTCGACCCCGCAAGCGAGCCGAAGTGGGCGAAACGGCATGCGCTTCCCTTCCTGCGCGTCCCCAAAGACGTGGGAACCGGGACAGCGCCCGGATATATCACCCGCCCCTTGCTTCCGAGCCCCGTCCTGGCGTTCGCGCCCCGCATCGCTCCTTCCGTCACGAAAACCACCGCGTCCGCCTTGTCGCAGACCAGTTTCTCCACGCGCGAGTGGATCTTCAATGCCCTCCCCGACCTTTGCCAGTCGCCGTGCACGAGAGGATCCTGCAGTTCCGCTATCCAGATCTTCCGGCGCATGGAGGCGATCAGGCAGGCGGCGATATGGGCGCTGAACGGCCCCCCGGTCGAATAAACGATTTCAGGATCGTATTTCCCGCAAAGGAAATAACCGCGGACGGCCGCGGGCAGGAACCAGGACCACTGGCTCTCAACATCGATGAATATCTTCTCCACGAGATAGAACGGGAGCGCCAGGAACCGGAGCAGCGTCCCGGCCAGCCGGGTAAATCGACGTCTTTCCGTTTTTGTCTTCAGCGTCTTGCCGAGCTCGAACCGCAGGCCGGAAGGAGCCGGCGAGTACACCTGCACGTGCGGCACGTCGGTCCGCGGTCGGCCGGTGGGGCCGGAGAGAACCACGGGAGTGATCCCTTCCTTGACCAGGCACGGGAGCCGGTCGTCGATATGCTGGGAATAGGCCCGGCCGTCCAGGTTGCATCCGTGCGTGACGACCAGCCAGTATCTCCCCTTATCCATCCCGCTCTCTTCGGCCAGTCCGGTTTTTCTCAAGGTCCCGGAGCTTCGCGTACTTCGTGAAGGTCAGAAAGGCGGTCGTTTTCGAAATCAGCCATCCCTCATAGCCGTCGAGGAACCCGAGCTTGAGGATGTACGTTTTAAGGAAGGCGTACGCGGGCCGGATCATAAGGTCGGAGAGACGCCACCTCCGGCCCCGCTCGTACATCTGCCGGGCGCCGAGGTCGCCATATCGCTCCAGCTTCGCGAGCAGGTCGGATATCCCCGAGAACGAATAATGCAGGATGTGATTCCGGCACTCGGCGGTCCCGCCCGATACGACGACGCGTTCGTGCACAATGTCTTCCGAAAAACGGGCTTTCCTGCGATCGAACAGCCGAACCGTCCTGTCGGGGTACCAGCCGCAATGCCGGATCTCCTTCCCGCCGAGGAAGGTGCGCCGCGGCACCGAGTAGCCCGGAAGCATTTCGTCGCCGGACAGGATCGCCTGAATTTCGCCGGCCAGCTCCGGCGTGACGCGTTCGTCGCAATCCACGTTCAACACCGCGTCGTTAGACGCAAGATCGACGGCGGCCTGTTTCTGTGGGCCGAAACCTTTCCAGGGCAGGGTGTACACCTTGTCCGTATACCTCTTCGCCAGTTCCACGGTGGCGTCCACGCTCCCGGAGTCGACGACGACTATTTCATCCGCCCAGGACAGGCTCTCCAGGCACGGGGCGATCCGGTGCTCCTCGTTGAGGGCGATCACCACCGCGGATACCGGGCGGCGTTTCCGCAATCCCTGGTCTTCCAACGTCGACTAACCTCCCGACAGGATCGATAACAGGTGCCGGCCGCTGTTCTCTTCCTGGAGCGTTCTCCCGGCCCTTGCGGCGTTCGCGCGGAACCGTCCGTAATCGGACAGGATGTCGTCGACCGCGGCCAGCAGCGATACCGGCGAAAGGTCGCTGACCGCTCGGCCGGCATCGAAACGCTCGACGACATGGGCCATCCATGTCCCGGACGTGGCCACGACGGGGCTCCCGCCCGACAACGCATCCATAGTAACCCCGCTGATCCTGTCCGCGAAATCCTCCCTGCGGTACGGCTGCAGGCAGATCGCGCCGCGGAACAGGTCGAGGTACGAAGGGGGATCCAGCGTTTCGCCGTAAACACGCAGAGCGGGATATGAGATGGACCGGAGCAGGGCCAGGTCCGCTTTCGTCTCCGGGTCGATCCGGCCGTAATGATCGGCCGACCCCTGAACCACGACAGGCATATGGCGTCCGCCGGCCGCAAGGTGGGCAACGAGGTCTACTACCGCCGAAAACCCTTTATCCCTTCTTGCCGCCCCGGCGTACAGCAGATGACGGAAATCCGCCGACACCGCTTCCGCAGTCCCTTCAATCGGGGTGATCGGGTATGGGACGACCCTGGTTTCCCCGAAACCGCATTTCCTGAAGACATCCGCGATGGACTCGGTCGGTGCAAGGATGACCACATGCCGCTGTTTCCCGGCCACCTTCCTGAACGCGTCCTCCTTCCCGGCCTTCGGCCGGAACCAGTGAGCATACAGGTATGCCTTCCCCGGCGGGATCTCCCCTCGGGCGGCGCGGTCCAGAATGACCATGTCGACCCGGCCCGCAGTGGAAATGAAAATGCGTCCCGGACTTTTCAACAATTTCCCGAGAAGGAAATACTCCTGCAGGCGTCGGATCCTTCGATGGAAATACGGGCGGACGATTATGCCGAGCGACTCCAGGCGGGGGAGCCGCGCCCGGCGGCCCGCCCAGACGCACAAGGATTGCGAGTTGCCGCTCGCCGCCCGGCAGAGGCTTTCGACGAAGCTGTGGCAATGCCCCGCTTCGGTTTCCAGCGTCGGTTCGACGATATGGATCAGGCTTTCCATCCTCCCGAACCTGCGAATTTCACCAGGACGTCGATGATTCTGCCGGACGCCCGGCCATCGCCATACGGGTTGTGCATGAGGGACATGGCCCTGTATGCATCCGCATCCCTCAACAGTCGCACGGTTTCGGAGAAGATCTTTTCGCGGTTCGTCCCCACGAGCCGGGCGGTTCCCGCCGCCACGGCTTCCGGCCGCTCTGTGCGTTCCCGCATAACGAGAACCGGCTTACCCAGTGATGGGGCCTCCTCCTGCACTCCCCCCGAGTCCGTGAGAATCAGGTAGGCGCGGCTCATGAGGTACACGAAAGGCAGGTAATCCACTGGA